>NZ_JASJWL010000022.1:0-71865 GCF_035019225.1 Pseudomonas sp. CCC4.1
TCGCCGATGGTAGTGTGGGGTTTCCCCATGTGAGAGTAGGTCATCGTCAAGATTAAATTCCAAACCCCCTGTCTGCTCACGCAGACAGGGGGTTTGTTTTTGTGGCGAAAAAAGTTATGACCCGCCTGAGCGTATCGTTCTTCAGATCGCCTGCAGCTAAAGTCCTGCAAATAGGCACAGTTATTTTGTAGCCCGCGCACTAGAATAGGCCCAGTCATTTTCTGAGCCTGAGACTCCCTATATGCCAGATCCGGTTGACCCCCGCAGGGTGTCAGAATTACCGCTGGACGAGTTGGTGGCCTGTCATGAGTGCGATCTACTGATGCGCAAGCCGCATCTCGCTCTCGGTGAGAAAGCCCAATGCCCGCGCTGCGGCTATGAACTCTACGCTCATAGGCACAAGGTGATTGAACGCAGCCTTGCGCTTGTGATTGCTGCTTTGCTGCTCTACATACCTGCGAACTTTTTACCCATCATGCAGCTCAATCTACTGGGCCAGGCGTCGCAAGACACGGTCTGGAGTGGTGTGCTCGGTTTGTACAACACCGGCATGCAAGGCATCGCGGTGGTGGTGTTCCTGTGCAGCATGGGCATCCCGCTGCTCAAGTTGCTCTGCCAGCTTGCTGTGTTGCTGAGCATTCGCTGGAATATCGGGCGCAGCTACGGTTTGCTGATTTACCGCATTTATCACCATCTGCGTGATTGGGGCATGCTTGAGGTCTACTTCATGGGCGTGCTGGTGGCCATCGTAAAACTGTCCGATCTGGCTGAGCTGAGTCTTGGCCTGGGCCTGGTCTGTTTTGTCAGCCTGTTGCTGGTACAGGTCTGGCTGGAAGTGGTGATGTCACCTCACCAGATCTGGCAGGCGTTATCCGGGGAGGATGCTCATGCGGGCGATTGATGCGGGTATCTTGATCTGTGGCGAATGCCACGAACTGAACAGGCAAGACCCCGAAACCGACGAGCAAACCTGTACTCGCTGCGGTGCTCTGGTTCACGCGCGTCGCCCCGACAGTTTGATGCGCACCTGGGCATTGCTGCTGACGTCGGCCATTCTCTATATCCCGGCCAACCTGCTGCCGATCATGACAGTCAACTCATTGGGCCAGGGCTCGCCGAGTACGATCATGGCGGGTGTCATCGAGCTGGTACAGCACGGCATGATCCCGATCGCTGCCGTGGTGTTTGTGGCAAGTATTCTGGTGCCCACCTTCAAGCTGGTCGGCATCGCCTTGCTGTTGTTTTCGGTACAACGCCATCAGCCTCTTTCTGCCCGGCAACGTATCATCATGTACCGATTTATCGAGTTCATTGGCCGTTGGTCAATGCTGGATATTTTCGTCATTGCCATTTTGGTGGCCGTGGTGAATTTTGGACGCATAGCCAGCATCGAAGCCAATCTTGGCGCAGTGGCATTTGCCAGTGTGGTGGTGCTAACGATGCTTGCAGCTGTAACTTTTGATCCCCGACTGATTTGGGACAACACGGAGTCGGACGACGACCATGAGTGACTTGCCTACCGCTAAAACCCGCCCGGCTTCCAACTGGTCGGCGATCTGGATCCTTCCGCTTATTGCCCTGGTCATCGGTGGCTGGCTGGGGTGGCGCGCCTACAGCGAAACCGGCATCGATATTCAGGTGCGTTTCGAGAGCGGCGAAGGCATCGTCGCCAACAAGACCGAGGTGGTCTACAAAGGCATGCCCGTGGGCAAGGTGAAAACCCTCGCCCTCGACGAGTCTGGCCCCAGCAAAGGGGTGATTGCTACCGTCGAAATGGACAAGGACGTTGAGCAATACCTGAAAACCAATACCCGTTTCTGGCTGGTCAAACCCAGTGTCACTCTGGCCGGTATCACCGGGCTCGAAACGCTGGTGTCCGGCAACTATATTGCGGTCAGTCCCGCCGATGGCGAGCCTGCACGCAAGTTCAAGGCGCTGTCACAAGAACCGCCCTTGTCTGATGCCAAACCAGGTCTGCACCTGACGCTTAAAGCTGAGCGTCTCGGTTCGTTGAACCGTGGCAGCCCGGTGTTCTACAAGCAGATCCAGGTAGGGCAGATCAAAAGCTATGTGCTTTCCGAAGACCAAAGCACTGTTGAAATCAAAGTCTTTATCGAGCCGACCTACGCCAATCTGGTGCGCAAACATACGCGCTTCTGGAATGCCAGCGGTATCAGCATCGACGCCAACCTGTCGGGTGTGAAACTGCGCAGCGAATCTCTGGCCAGTATTGTGGCCGGTGGTATTGCCTTCGCCACTCCAGAGAACCGCAAAGACAGCCCGCCCACCGATTCGAGCCTGCCGTTCCGTCTTTATGAAGACTTCGATGCCGCGCAGGCGGGGATCAAGGTCAAAGTCAAACTCAGCGACTTCGAGGGCCTGCAGGCCGGTCGTACGCCGGTCATGTACAAAGGCATCCAGGTCGGTAGCCTCAAGGGTCTCAAGGTGGACCCTGATCTGACCAGCGCCAGTGCCGAGCTGACTCTGGATCCGTTGGCAGAAGATTACCTGGTGCAGGGCACCCAGTTCTGGGTGGTCAAGCCGTCCATCTCCCTGGCCGGCATTACCGGGCTGGAGGCGCTGGTCAAAGGCAACTACATTGCCATTCGCCCGGGTGACAAGGGCAGCACCCCCGAACGCGAATTCGTCGCCCGGCCAAAGGCTCCGCCGCTGGATCTGCGCTCACCGGGCCTGCATATGGTGCTCTTTACCGAGAACCTGGGCTCGCTGGATGTCGGCAGCCCGATCCTCTACAAGCAGGTCAAGGTCGGTTCGGTGCAGAGCTATCAGTTCTCCCGCACCAAAAAGCAGTTGGTGATCGGTGTCCATATCGAGAAGGAATACGAGAATCTGGTCAATGCTTCGACCCGTTTCTGGAATGCCAGCGGCATCACGTTGACCGGCGGTTTGACCGGCGGTATCCAGGTTAAAAGCGAATCCCTGCAAAGTCTGATGGCAGGCGGTATTGCTTTTGAAACGCCGGAAGCCAAGGCTCCGCTGCAAAAACGTATCCCGCGTTTCCGTCTGTTTACTGACCGTGACGCAGCCATGCAGCAGGGAGTCGCCGTTACGATCAAGGTGCCGCGTGCCGATGGCCTGCGCGAGGGTACGCCGATTCGCTTCAAGGGGCTGGATGTTGGCAAGATCGAAAGCATTGACCTGAGCGAGGACCTGCAATCGGTTCTGCTCAAGGCCCGCATCACCGAAGTGCCTGAGCGGATTGCGCGGGTTGGCAGCCAATTCTGGGTGGTCAAGCCGGAGCTTGGTTTGATGAAAACGGCCAACCTCGAAACCCTGGTCACCGGCCAGTACCTCGAGGTGCAACCGGCGAGCAAACAACTGGGGCGCCAGACCAGTTTTGTAGCCCTGGAGCAAGCGCCGGATGCCGCCGTTTCCCAGGCCGGATTGAGCCTGGTATTGAGCGCTGCCCGTCGTGGTTCGCTCAAGGAGGGCGTGCCTGTCACCTACCGTGAAGTCACCGTGGGTAAAGTCACGGGGTATGAGTTGGGCAACAGTGCCGACCGGGTGCTGGTACATATCCTGATCGAGCCGCGTTACGCGCCGTTGGTGCGTAGCGGTAGCCGCTTCTGGAATACGAGCGGTTTTGGTGTCGACTTCGGTTTGTTCAAAGGAGCAACGATTCGTACTGAATCCCTGGAAACCCTGGTGCAGGGTGGCATTGCCTTCGCCACACCGGACGGCGACAAGCTGGGCACCCAGGCTCGCCCTGAGCAAACCTTCCCGCTCTTTGACAAGTTCGAAGACGAATGGCTGCAGTGGGCACCGAAGATCCCGTTAGGCAAATAAGCTGCAAAAAAAACCGCGATCAATGATCGCGGTTTTTTTATGTACGGGGTTCAGTCTCAGACTTCATCCAGTTCGCGTTCTTCCACCGCCGTCAACGCATCAGGTTTCACCTCGTCATGGCGACGAATGTACTTCCAGTCGTCTTCATCGATATAGATCCCGTTAGGGCCGCTGCCGCCTTCCAGGTCGATGGCCACATGGGCGCAGACCTGCGGCTTCACACTGGCCAGAATCGGTACAAAGCCCAGCTGCAAACTGGTCTCCAGCAGAGCTGTCTGGTTTTTCTCGTCAATGTCGGCAGCTTCGTCCAGGTAGTACGGCAAGCGAATACGCCCGGCCTGATCGCGGTCCATCAAGTGCAGCAACAAATACATGTTGGTCAGCGCCTTGATCGTCATGGTCGTACCGTTGGACGCCGCGCCATCGATATCCGTGTGGATCACCGGCTGGCCATTGAGCTTGGTGATCTCGAACGCCAGCTCGAACAAGTCCTTGAGCCCCAACTGGTTATGGTTGGCTGCCACCAGGCGCGCCAGATACTCCTTGGCCTCTTCGTTCTTGTTGTCCTGTTCGGTGCTCTGGCTGAGGTCAAACACCGACAGTGTCTCGCCTTCTTCGTACTGGCTGGCGCTGTGGATAATCTGATCGATATGTTTGAGCGCCTCCTTGTTGGGGGCCAGCACGATACGGAAGCTTTTGAGGTTGGACACCTGACGCTTGTTGATTTCGCGGTTGAACAATGCCAGTTGATGCTCGAGGCTGTCGTAGTCGCTGCGGATATTGCGCAGCGTGCGGGCGATATCGGTGACTGCGGCCCGGCGCGCCTTGCCCAGGGTCAGGGCTTCTTCAGTGCGGTGGGCGTAGGCGTTGATCAGTAACTGCAGGCGCCGCTCCATATCGTCTTCACTGTCGAACTTGGCCACACCCTTGAGGCGTACCTGAGCGTACAGCGCCTCGATCTGGCCGTCGCAACGCAACAAGCCCTGCCAGCTGTCCTGATAGTCGTTGAGCAACGGCAGCAGGTTGTCCATCGAATCGTCGACCGGATCCATAAATGGCGTACCGAACGGCAAGTCGGCGGGCAGCAGTTGGCGTCGACGCAAGCTGTCATCCAGGGTGCGCTGTTTGGCTTCCATGTCACCGATCTGGCGACCGACCAGTTGCAACTTGGCCGACAACTGCTGGACGCGCTCGGTGAAGGCATCGCTGGAGCGTTTCAACTCGTCCTGCGCAGCTTCGGCCTGAGCCAGTTGCTCGAGTTTTTCGCCTTCTTCTGCACTGAGCGTCTGGCTGCGGCGGAAATCTTCCAGCGCCTTTTGCGCATCCAGCACCTGCTGATACAGGGACTCGGCTTCGCTCTTGCTTGCGGCGCGGTCTGAGGTCACGGCCTGCTGGGTCTTGAGTTGCTTGAGCTCTTTTTCCAGACGCTCTTTCTGCTCGCGCAAAGCCGCGCGGTCCGCCAGTGCCTGCAGGGCAGGGGGCTCGATATGGCTCAAGTCGATGGACAGGCCCGGGGCTTCAAAACGCTCGCCTTTAAAGCCATCGAGGATCAGCTCCAGCGATTTGACCCAGGCATCGCTGTCATCCAGCGCAATCCCGTGCTCACCCAGGGGCAGGCTGAACAGGGCACTGTTGAACAGGCGCATCAGGCGTTCCACATCCTGCTGCGAAAACTCTTCGCGCAAGCGGGCATAGCTGTTGTTGTCGGCGTGATCGAGCTGCTGCTTGACCGACTTGAGGCGCTTTTCCAGATCGCGCAGTCGCTCGTCCAGATCCTCGGCACTGAACTGACGCGACTGCGCCAGCGCTCCCGCCAGTTCGTCGTGGGCGTCTTTGGCGCTCAGCAATTGCTGCTCAAGCACCTTTACGTCGTCGACCAGGGCGAAGCGATGTTTGAGCACTGACAACTCGCCGAGCCAGCGCTGGATACCGGAAATTTCCCGCTCAAGACGCATCAACTCCTGAGTGCTGCTGCGCTGGTTGTTTTGCAGGGCGTCCTGTTCGTTGCGGTAGTGCTCGGACTGGATCAGCAGCTCTTCCTTGCGGGCCCCGGCGTAGTCCTGCCAGGTACCGAGCAAGGAGTCGAGCAGCGGTGACAGGCGGTGCAGCTTGCCGCGCAGCAGGTCACGCTGGCGTACTCCGGCAGCCAGCGACTCAACCAGGGGGCCGGCGCCGACCAGTGCGTTGTAGTCCTGCTCCATGCGTCGTACATCACGGAAAGCTTCTTCGCACGCGGCAATGTAATCAACGCTGCCCGAACGCAGGCTGTGTTCGAACGCATCGAGGAACAGTTGCTTGAGCTTGGCCGCAGTGATTTCGCGCATATGCAGCAGGTTGATAAATAGCGCGCGGAAGGTCTTGAGGCTCTGCTCGCTGGTGGAGCGCAGCGGGATCAGGGTCAGGTCCAGGGGGATCGACGTATGGCCGCCCACCAGCAGACGCCGAAGCTCATCAGGCTTGAGCTCGTAGGCTTTGAGGCCATTACGCTCCAGGTTGTTGAACAGCTCTTTCTGGCGCAGGCAGGTGTCGTCTTTCTGGTAGTGGGCCAGGTCCAGTTTGCCCGCGTAGGCAAAAAACTGGTGACCGAAGCCGCCCCCCGGGCCGCGACCGACAACACCGATCACATGGGGGCCGTGGGGCAGGGACACTTCGACCAGGATGTAGCTGGTGTCCGAGGCAAAGTAAAAGCGTCGCGACTGCTCAAGGCTGTATTTGCCGAAGCTCATGTCGGACATGCGCGCCAGAATCGGGAACTGCAAGGCGTTGATTGATGCCGACTTGCCGAGGTTGTTCGCCCCGTAGACCGACAGCGGGTGTTCCAGCGGGAACAGCCCCAGGCTGTAACCGGCGGTGTTCAACAGGGCAAAGCGGCGAATGCCGTAGCGTTCCTGGCTCATGCGTCCATCTCCTGTTGTTCGTCGGCAATGGCGCGGGCCAATGCGGTTTCTTCGTCCTCACTGTCGTCATCGGCCAGCACCGGTGTGGGCAATGGCAAGATGCTGTGCAGGCTGGCGGCCAGGTCGCGGTCTTGTTGCACCGACAGGCACACATCGAGAAAACGGTGCATCGGTGGCAGAAAGCGATAGATGCCGGGTTCTTCACTGGCAAAACCGAGCTGGGTCATGCGGCGCATGATCTTTTCTTCCAGTTCGTCCTGGCTGGTGACTTCAGCCTGCACAAACAGGTCGCGGTATTTTTCCAGCAGCGCAGGCAACTCGTCGCGGCCCAGGCTGCCACCGTCGAGCACGGCGATCGGGTCGCGGCCCTGATCGGCCAGATGCTCGACGATGATGAACGTGAATAGCGCCAGGCGCTGTGCGGTCTTGTTGACCTGCGCAGTGGCAGTGTCGGGCACAAAGTAATAGAAGCCGCGGGTATCACACACCAGTTCAAAGCCCAGGGCTTTAAACAGGGCGCGGTATTGATCCTGGAAGTTCGACAGTTGCGCGTACAGCTCCGGGTCGCGGCGGCTGACGTGATAACCCTTGAACAGCTCACGAAAAATCGGTGCCAGCTGGGACAGTTCAGAAAGATCAAGATGCATGCAGAGAGCTCGCAGTAGTCTGGGTCGCATCTTCGCTGTGAGAAAGCAGAGCGAAGGAGCGCAGGCTGACCAAATGTTCGTGTGTGTGGTAATCGCGGCGCTCCAGGCGTTCGCGCACGAAGCGTTTTTCACGGGACAGGCGTGAGAACCAGTACAGCAGTTCATCGGTGTCGCCGTCTGGCTCTTGTGCCAGCAGCCAGCACATCAAGTCCGGCATCGGTAGCGCATCGCTGCAGCGGTCGAGCATTTCCTTGACCGTGCGCGGGGCCTTGGGCGTTTCGCCGCGGTGGACCTTATGCGCCTTGGGAAATTTCGCCGGTTTGGCTTCGAAGCGGGCCAGGGCATAGACATAAGCCTCAACCTGACTGGCGCTGCCCAAAAAGGTGCTTTGCGGGCGAGTGAACATCGGCATGGCTGCTTGCGGCACTGCGTCCAGGCCTTTGCGGCGGATGGCTGCCAGTGCCAGCGCGGCACCACGGGTCACGGCATTGTGCCGGCGGGCTTCTTCACGCAGCGGCAGTAGCAACTCACGGGCATGGCGCAGGGTCATCTGGGCGCTGGTTTGCATCTCAAGGATGCGCGCATGGGTGCGCAGCAGCATGTCGTCGTCTACCAAGTGGCCGAGGCGTTGCTGTTCGCTGAGCATGCGCAGCAGCACCACTTCGACCTTGCGTACGCCTTGCTCGAAAGCGCCGTCGGCGTTGACCAGCTGAATCATGGGTTCGACGTATTCATCCCAGGTTGCCAGCACTTCGGCATAGCGCTGACGCAACGGAATTTGCCGGTCGCTGGTCTTGGCCCGTTCGGCTACGGCCACCAGCGCCTGTTCATCGTTGGCGAGTTTTTTCAATACATCGCGTACCCGCATATCGAGTAAACGCAGCTGGCGTGCCAGGTCATGGCCGTCTCGAATGTCGAAGGCATCCTGGATATAACCTGCCAGCCGCTCCAGATGGCGCAGGTAGGCTTCGATTTCCAGGCACAGGCCAAGGCGGTGCTCGTGGCGCAAATAAGCCAGAAAGTCGTGAATCTGGGCGTTTAGCTCGAAACGGTTCGGGCTTTTGGCGACCGGCACCAGAATGTCCAGACGAATCCAGGCATCGAGCACGGCGGTGATGTCTTGCGGCGTGCTGTCCATCTGATGAACGGCCAGTTGCAGGCGTAATTCGTTCAGGCTCAGGGTGCCTTGGTCGAAGTGTTCACACAAAGGCTCAAGGAGTGCCCAGTGCTCGGCGAGGGCACGTAAAACGCGCTTGGGTTCGATCATGGGAGGGCCGGTCAATTGGCAAGTAAAGGCCGCGATTGTACTGCAACGTGCTGTCGAGTCATCACTTGGCAGATCAACTGCGGGCGGGAAGGGCAGAAGGGCGGTAGAATCCCCACACTTTAGTAATCCACAGATGGCCGACCCTTGTTGAATGAGTCCCGCCGCCGCGCTTTCTTGACTGCCATGCAAGTGGTCAGCTGGTTGCCGCGCACTGAACTGCCGTTTGCCGCCCCTTCGCGGCCAGAACTGCTGGTGCTCCCCGAGCCGCCCGTGGAGCCTGTGATCACAAGGCCTGCGGTCAAGGCGGCGGTTGCACCGGGCAAACCTGTCGAGCGGCCAAAAATCGAAGTGCCCCGGCCTTCGGTCAGTCGCCCGGTCAGCAAACCGGTGGTCGAAGCCGAGTTGGCACCTGTACCGGCCAAGGTCGTGCAACTGCCACCGCCGCGTTTTGCCCTGCAGTTACTGCGGGCCGGACGTTGCCTGGTGCTGGTGGAGTTACCCACAGGCGGTGCATTCCAGAGCCGCGACCCGGCCTATTTATTGTTAAAGGACATGTTGCGCGCTGCCGGCTTGCCCGACAGCCCGCAAATCATTGGCGAGCCGGTGCGCTGGCCGTTGCTGCGGCGTGGCAATGTCGATCAAGGGCCCGAGGCTGCGCGTGAGTTTGTGCAGGGCTTTCTTATGGCCCGCCTGGAAGAGGCCGAATGTGCCTGTTTGTGGCTGATCGGGCTGCCTGCGGTGCGCTTTGCCGGTGAGGCCGATGCCGAGGCGTTCAACACTGAACTGCAAATTGAAGGGTTGGGCAGCGCATGGGCGTTGCCGGGCCTGGAACTCTTAATGGATGAGCCACAACGCAAAGCGCATGTGTGGCAAGCCATGCGCCGGCTGATGGCGCGCTGGAAACAGAACGATGAGTGATGCGGTAACTTTTCGCCCGATGACCGAGGCGGACCTTGATGCGGTATTGAAAATTGAATACGCCGCTTTCAGTCACCCCTGGACCCGTGGCATATTTCTCGACGGCCTGGGCAAGTACCATATCTGGTTGATGTTTGAAGGTGAGCAGCAGGTAGGGCATGGCGTGGTGCAGATCATCCTCGACGAGGCCCATCTGCTCAATATCACCGTCAAGCCCGAGAGCCAGGGCCGTGGCCTGGGGCTCAAGCTGCTTGAGCACTTGATGTCGATTGCCTATCAGCATGAGGCGCGCGAATGCTTCCTTGAGCTGCGCGACAGCAATACCGCGGCGTTCAAGTTGTATGAGCGTTATGGCTTCAATGAAATCGGCCGTCGCCGTGACTACTACCCGGCTGTGGGTGGGCGTGAAGATGCGGTGGTGATGGCCTGCACGCTGGTCGACTGACGGCGATAAGTCGTTATGTGGGAGCGGGCTTGCTGGCGATGCTGGCGCTGCGGTTTATCAGGTAAACCGTGTTGATCCGATCGCGAGCAAGCCCGCTCCCACAGGGTTTACCTTTCAACGCTTGCGTCCCACCGGGTCAATTTCCGCCAGTTCGGCTTCATCCAGCCCTTTGCCGGCGCCGATTTCGTCTTCATCAACCAGGCTCAGATCCCAGTCAGCGGCACCGTCCGGGCCCTGGGCAGCCTCCTTGGCATCGCGGGCGCCGTCCTCGCGGATCAGCATCTCCTGCTCCAGGTCGTCGTCGTTGAGGCCCAGATCCAGTTCGTCATCCAGCGCGGCTCTGTGCCTGGAGCCTGTATCGTCGACAAACAAGTCGCTGACGGGCTCATAGGTATCGTCATCATCAAAATCCAGCGGCTCCACCGAACCCATGGCGTCCTCGATATCGTCGATAGGTGCGGGTTGTGGTGCCCCGTAGGGGCGACGTGAATCAGTCATGGTAATTCCTCATACTCTGGGTGCTTTAATACGATGACTGTAGCCATTGCTGAAGATTCCACCCAACTGACCGCCGGAATGTCATGGGGCAAGTGACCCCGACCGCTGGTCGGCTGTCAGAACAGCGCATCAACTCTTGAGGCTCCACAGCATGAACGAACTACAAGATCTGATTGATAACAATGAGCGTTGGGCCGATGCGATCAAGCAGGAAGATCCCGACTTCTTCGCCAAGCTGGCCCGCCAGCAAACACCGGAATACCTGTGGATTGGTTGTTCGGATGCGCGGGTGCCGGCCAACGAAATTGTCGGCATGTTGCCCGGCGATCTTTTTGTGCACCGCAACGTGGCCAATGTCGTGTTGCACACTGACTTGAACTGCCTGTCGGTGATCCAGTACGCGGTCGACGTTTTGAAGGTCAAACATATTCTGGTGACCGGCCACTATGGCTGTGGCGGTGTACGCGCATCGATGAAGGACCAGCAGATGGGGCTGATCGATGGCTGGCTGCGTTCGATTCGTGACCTGTATTACGAGAATCGTGAAGCGCTGGCGCTATTACCCACCGAGGAAGAGCGGGTTGACCGCCTCTGCGAATTGAACGTGATCCAGCAGGTGGCGAACGTCGGGCATACCAATATTGTGCAAAATGCCTGGCACCGCGGGCAGAAGCTGTCGGTGCATGGCTGCATCTACGGGATCAAGGACGGTCGCTGGAAAAGCCTGAACACCACCATCAGCGGCCTTGACCAGTTGCCGCCGCAGTATCGTTTGCGGCCGGTGGGCGCAGTATGAAGTTGCATGCATAACCTGTGGGAGCGGGCTTGCTCGCGATGGTATCGACGCGGTTTTCCTGCTTTACCGCGCCGCCTGAATCGCGAGCAAGCCCGCTCCCACATTTAGTTACGAGTTCGCTTACGGCATCACCGGCGCGGTATACACCAGCGTCGTCCCCAATGCCCACAGCAAAAACAGCACCAGCGGCGTGTGCACCAACAGTTGCACAAACGAGAAGCCGATCAAGTCCCGCGCCTTCAAACCCAGTACGCCCAGCAGCGGCAGCATGTAAAACGGATTGATCAGATTGGGCAGCGCCTCGGCGGCGTTGTAGATCTGCACAGCCCAACCCAGGTGATAGCCCAGATCATTGGCCACCTGCATCACGTACGGCGCTTCGATAATCCACTTGCCGCCACCCGACGGGATAAAAAAGCCCAGAATCGCCGAATACACGCCCATCAATAATGCATAGGTGTCATGGGACGCGATCTGCACGAAAAACGTCGAGATATGGTGGGCCAGTGTTTGCCCGTCGGTGCCCTTGACCACCGTCATCAATGCGGCAATCGAACCATACAGCGGAAACTGGATCATCACCCCGGTGGTGGTGGGCACGGCGCTGGTCACGGCATTGAGAAAACTGCGCGGGCGCCAGTGCAGCAGGGCACCGAGCATCAGGAACAGAAAATTGTAAGTGTTGAGCCCGGAGATGGCGCTGATCGCCGGTTTGGTCGAAAACTCATGGAACAACCAGCCAGCAGCCAGCAGCACCAGCAAAATGGTCAGCAGCGGGCTGTATTCCAGCCACTCACCGGGGCGTGTGCGCGGGGGGAGCTTCGGTGAGCTGAAGCTCGGGTCGATACCGCAGGCAGCTGCGTCGCGGGCCGATTCAGCGCCGGGTGCGGTGGCGTAGGCGACAATCAACGACACCACTACCAGCGCCGCCAGCAACACCCCGGACTGCCAGAGAAAGATGGTTTCAGTGAAGGGGATAACCCCGGTAATCGCCAGAATCGACGGCGGCAGGCTGGCGGGGTTGGCTTGCAACTGTGCAGCCGAAGACGACAATCCCAGTGCCCACACCGCGCCCAGCCCCAGGTAGGCCGCAGCGCCGGCGGCGCGATAGTCCATGCGCAGGTTGGTGCGCCGGGCCAGTGCCCGTACCAGTAAACCGCCAAACACCAGCGACAGCCCCCAGTTGAGCAATGACGCGACCATTGAAATCAACGCTACCCAGCACACCGCCTGGCGGCCGTTTTTCGGTACCCGGGCCAGTTTGTCGATCAATTTGACGGCGGGCGGCGAGCTGGCCACCACATAACCGCCAATCACCACGAAGGCCATTTGCATGGTGAACGGGATCAGGCTCCAGAAGCCGTCACCAAATGCCATGGCGGCATCGGTGGGTTTGGCGCCCATCAGCATCGTGGCCAGTGCCACGGTTATTACCGCAACAGCGGCGAACACCCACGAATCGGGAAACCAGCGCTCGGCAAAGTTCGAGCAGCGCAGGGCAAAGCGGGCAGAGCGGCTGTCTGTAATCTCGGCGGCCATGAAATGTACCTCGGTTTTCTTATGGTTATGGGATGGCCCGAGCACAGTAAATCAAAGCGGGAGCAATTCCGATGGCCCGCTGCGTGTGGCCATGAATGTGCAGGGTTATTCAGTGGCCTCGGTTTTGGATGAACGGTCGTTTTCGGCGCTCCAGAAAATTCGCCTAAAGCCGATTCTGTTGCACGCATTCTTTCATTGCTCCGGGTACCCCATGTTCAACACACGCTTGAAGCAAGAGCTGTCGGCTCTTCGCGAAGAAATATCCAGCCTGCAGCAGGTTCGGGAGAGCCTGGACAGCGAAATGCTGGTGCTGTCTCTGGGCGCGGATGGGCGCATCGAGACAGCCAACCATAACTTCACCCAACAGATGCACTACACCGGTACTGCGTTGCTGGGTCTGCATATTGATGAACTGGTGCCCGCGCACCTGAAAAACGACGAACACAGCCTTCGTTTCAAGAGCGCCATGAAGCGCAATGAACATTACAGTGGCACCGTGCGCTTGCTGCGCGGCAATGGCCAGGAAGCGTGGCTGCGCTCGATCATGCAGCCGATTCTGGACTCCAGCGGGCGGGTGCTGCGCATTTCGATTTTCTCCAGTGACCTGACGCGCACCATCGAAACTTCCCGCGACCATGAAAACCTGATGAGTGCGCTGATGCGTTCTACCGCCGTGATCGAGTTCAACCTCAAGGGCGAAGTCCTGACCGCCAATGAGCGTTTTCTCTCCGGCATGGGGTATACCCTGGGGCAGATCCAGGGCAAACATCACCGCATGTTCTGCACCTCGCAAGAACAGAACAGTGCCGAATACCAGGCCTTCTGGCAGCGTTTAAATGCGGGTGAGTTTGTCGCGGCACGCTTTCAGCGCATCGACAGTCACGGCCGTGATGTATGGCTTGAGGCCACCTACAACCCGGTGCGCGACGCCAATGACAACCTGTACAAAGTGGTGAAGTTCGCCACGGTGATCACCGATCAGGTTCATCAGGAACAGGCCGTCTGCGAAGCGGCAGGCATTGCCTACAGCACTTCGCTGCAAACCGACAGCAGTGCCCAGCGCGGCACCAAAGTGGTGACCGAAGCGGTGCAAGTGATGCGTGATCTGGCCCGTCACATGCAGCAGGCGGGTGACGGCATTGAAGCCTTGAGCGATCAGTCGCAAGTGATTGGCAGCATCGTCAAGACCATCAGCTCGATTGCCGACCAGACCAACTTGCTGGCGCTTAACGCCGCCATTGAGGCCGCGCGTGCCGGTGAACAAGGTCGTGGTTTTGCCGTCGTGGCTGACGAAGTGCGCCAATTGGCGTCGCGCACCAGCAAGGCCACTGAAGAAATCATCGGTGTGGTGCGGCAGAACCAGGACATGGCCCGTAGCGCCGTGACCCTGATGGCCGATGGCAAGCTTCAGGCCGAAGCAGGATTGGCGTTGGCCGCCGAAGCGGGCACGGTGATTGTCGAAATCCAGGATGGCGCGCAGAAAGTGGTCGATGCCGTGGGTCAGTTTGCCAACCAGCTGTCGTCATGAGCCTTGATATGCAGGGGTTGAACTTAAGAAAAATCCCTCTGAGGTGACGGAAAAAGTACTGGTAGGAGTAAACTCCAGGCTTTCCAAAGGAGTTTCTATGAGTCTCTACCAGTCGAGCATTCTTGCCAAACCGATACCTTCGCAAGCGCGTTACATGTTTTTCGCCCTCAAGTCAGTAGAAGCTTTGCCGGCTGCACTCGACACCTTGTCGCAGTGGGTGGATGGCAAAAGCGTGGTGGCCGGTTTTGGTTCGCCGCTGGTATTGGCCCTTGGCGCGAAAGTCCCGGGGTTGCGGGTGTTTCCTGCGATCAATGCCATGGTTGAAAACCCGTCGACCCAGCACGCCCTGTGGCTGTGGTTGCTGGGCGAAGACCGTGGCGAGCTGCTGCACCGCAGCCAGGCCATCGAGACTGCCCTGGCGCCTGCGTTCAACCTGCTGCAAGTGACCGAAGGCTTCCGTTACGGCACTGATCGTGACCTGACCGGCTACGAAGACGGCACTGAAAACCCGGTGGACGAAGCGGCTGTGGACGCGGCCATCGTTGCCAATGCTGGCGCCGGGCTGGACGGTGGCAGCTTTGTGGCCATTCAGCAGTGGCAGCATGACCTGAACGGTTTTGCCGCACTGCCGTCCGAGGAGCAGGACAACATCATGGGTCGTCGCAAGAGCGACAACGAAGAGCTGGACGATGCGCCGGAGTCGGCCCACGTCAAGCGGACGGCCCAGGAAAGCTTCACCCCGGAAGCCTTTATTGTGCGTCGCTCCATGCCGTGGACAGAAAACGGCAAGTCCGGGCTGATGTTTGTTGCCTTCGGTCGCACCTTGAATGCCTTTGAAGTGCAACTGCGGCGCATGAGCGGTCTGGAAGACGGCATCATCGATGGCTTGTATCGTTACAGCCGTCCACTTAACGGTGGCTACTACTGGTGCCCGCCGATGAAAGACGGGCGGATGGATTTGAGTGCGGTGCGTCCGTAATAAGCGTCACTCCCCCGTAGCAGAGCGGAGTCAGCGACGACTGGTTTCAGGAATTGTCTGATTATTTTTTGCATGCCGCAGCCTCAGGCTTGCGGCATGAAATCGACCCCCCAAGCCGCTCGAAAACTCCTGCACTTATTTGCCTGTGGCCTGATCGTCGGACTCCTTGCGGGGTCGTTCGTATACTTGCGTGCCGTGTTCAACGAAGAGGTCTCGCAGCGCCGCAGTTTTATGAACGAGGCGGTGTTCAATGCCCAGGATTTTTTCGTCAGCCGCCAGACGCTTCTCAAGAGCCTGGTGCTGGCCACTGTGCCTGATCATCAGGCAGGCCAAACGGTCGCCGGTATTGATCCACAAGAAGAGGTCAACATCAGCCTGGGCAGTGAGGCTGGCCACTGGAACCTTTGGCTGACCCGGCGGATGATGGATTATTTGCACGAAAGCAAAGTCAATCTGTTGTATGTGCCGCAGACGGATAAGCCCAAAGTGGTGTGTTTGTTCGACTCTTCAGGCAACCTTGAACCGCTGCCCAAAGTGGTGTTGCAGCGCCTGCTTGATGAAGGGGCCAAGGCCTATTCATTTGGTGATGATCTGTGGCTGACCGACAGCAAGGTCCTGAATGCCCCCTTTTATTTATTTTCCCGACTCGATAACCGTAACCTGTCTTCCGGCTGGCTGGGCATTGAGGTCGAGGTTCCGGATCTGGTAGAGGCCTTGCGCAGTGAAAGTGCCGGTGACTTCATGCTGCTCAACGGTCAAGGCCAGATTCTGTTCACCAACGCCGCACAATCCACTCTCGTCAATTCATTGCAGACGCTGGAACCCAAGAATTCATTTGGCTTTATCGGTAGTGGCTGGTTGCCCGATAGCCTGGCAATCACGAAGAAGCTGGGCTATTCGGGCTGGCAAATCGTTTATGCCTTAGATATCAAATCTCTATTGCCAGTTTTGGGCGGGCCTTTGTTGGGCTGTGTTTTGTTGTTTATTGCCGTCTGCATCGGCTTGCGATTACTGATTGTGCGCATTGATCGGCGCCTGATCACCCCGGGTGAGAAACGCATTCAGGCGCTGGTTGAAAGTGAGGCGTTCAGTCGTGCCGTATTGCAAGTTGCACCGATGGCCCTGTGTGTAATCCGGCGCACAGACGGCACCGTGGTACTGGAAAACTCCTTGTCACAACAGTGGCTGGGTAACGGCACTGAGCGCAGCAAGTTATGCCATGGCTGGATTTCACGCGCGTTCGATGAATGTGACTTGCGCAACAGTGATGAGATCGAAATGGAGGATGGCCGTCTTCTGTACCTGGCCTTTGCCCCTACGCGCTACAAAAGTCAGGACGTGCTGATTTGCGCGTTCAGCGACATCAGCGCACGTAAACAGATTGAAGTAACCCTCGAACGTGCCCGGCAACTGGCGGACCGGGCCAATGAGGCCAAGACTCTTTTTCTGGCAACCATGAGCCACGAAATCCGTACACCCCTGTACGGTGTTTTGGGCACGCTGGAACTGCTGGCGCGTACCGAACTTAACGATCAGCAGAACAACTATCTCAAGGCTATCGAACGCTCATCCGGCAACTTGTTGCAGCTGATTTGCGACGTGCTGGATGTGTCGCGTATCGAGGCGGGTCAGCTGCAACTGGAACTCAACACCTTCAGCCCTCTTGAGCTGATAGAAGAGGTGGTCCTGGGCTACAGTGGCGCAGCCCAGGCCAAGGGCCTGCAGTTGTTTGCATTGATTGATTCAACGGTGCCCGAGTGGCTCAGCGGTGATGTCACCCGCATCCGCCAGATCTTGAATAACCTGCTCAACAACGCCCTGAAGTTCACGGACTACGGAAAAATTGTCCTGCGTCTGAAAATGGACAGCCGTGATGATGAGCGCGTGATGCTGCACTGGCAGGTTTCCGATACTGGCAAAGGTATTGCCCATGAAGAGCAGGCTCATCTGTTCGAGCCTTTTTATCAAGTGGAGTCAGCGAAAAACGTGGTCGCCGGCACCGGGCTGGGCCTGTCCATCTGCAAGCGCCTTATGCACTTGATGAACGGCACCATGCGTCTGGTCAGTGAGCCGGGATTGGGTAGCAGTTTTACCCTGCATCTGCCCTTGGTGCAGGTTAGCGAACCGGCGCGTTTTAGCCCTTTTGGCGAGTTGGCTGCCCGCGTTGTTTATGTGGTTTCCCCCGTGCGCGAACTGGCCGAGTGTTATTGCGCCTGGTTACGCCGTTGGGGTGCGCGGGCTCATCTTGGGGCGCCGAAACCAGGGGATGCATCCGATGCTGCTGTTTTATTGGAGCTGCATCCCGGCGCTGCCCGGCAATTGCTTGAACCTGGCTGGACAGGACCGCTGGTGGTAGCCGCCAGTGACATGTCGGTAGCTCCCGCCGTTGAAAACCCTTGCTGGCAAGCGGACCTGAGCAGCTTGCAGGACGTCTATCGTGCCCTGTGCAAGGCCCAGGGCATGGGTATTGGCAGCGATCTTGAACCGGGTACGGTGAAGACGGAACTCAAGCTCGGTTTGCGCATTCTGGTTGCCGAAGACAATGTGATCAATCAACTGATTCTGCGTGATCAACTTGAAGAGTTGGGTTGCACAGTGACATTGGTCAGCGATGGACTGGAAGCACTCGAGCGTTGGCGCGACGACGATTTTGATCTGCTGCTGACCGACGTCAACATGCCGAAAATGAACGGTTATGAGCTGGCGGCCCGGTTGCGGGCCATGAACATAACGCTGCCGATCATTGGTGCAACGGCCAATGCCATGCGTGAGGAGAGCGAGCGCTGTCTGAATGCGGGGATGAATCACTGCCTGATCAAGCCTTTTACGCTGCACACCCTATACAACTGTCTTCAGCACTTCTAAAGGAGGATCCAGTGAAGCCCTATCGTGTACTGGTCGTTGAGGATCACCCTTTTCAGCATGAGTATTTGCTGAACGTTTTCAATGAGGTGGGTGGCTTTACAGTTGACACCGTTTGGGATGGCGATGGCGCGCTGGAGTGTCTGGCGCGTCATGACTATGACTTGCTGCTCAGTGACTTGCTGATGCCTGTGATGGATGGTGTGCAACTGATCCAGAGAGTTGCCGCCCTGAAAAATAAACCGGCGTTGGCACTGATGAGCGCCTCGTCCCGGCGCATGCTGATTAGTGCGGGGCTGGCAGCAAAAAACCTGGGTATTTCAGTGATTGGCCTGATCTCCAAACCGGTCGAGTTCAATGCGGTACAGCGCTTGAAAGAGCGGATGGAGCTTTTCCGCCTTAACGGTGATACGGACCCCTCACTGGCCATTGAAGTCGACCCGCAGAGTATCGAATTGGCCATGGCCAACGGGCAGATTCAAGCATGGTTCCAGCCCAAGAAATCCCTGCGCAACGGCAATATTCTCAGTGCAGAAGCCCTGGTGCGTTGGGTGCATCCCGAGGCCGGCTTGTTATTGCCCAAGGACTTTCTGACCTTGTTGATCAGCCACGGTCTTGAAGAGCGGCTGTTGTGGCTGATGCTGGAGCAAACACTTCAAGCCCAAAGACAATGGCGAGAGCAGGGCTGGGATATTCCGGTTTCAATCAACTTGCCCACGCATTTGCTGGATAACCATGCGCTCGCCGACCGTCTGCGCGACGCTGTGATTGCTGATGGTGGCGAGCCACGCAGTATCGTTTTTGAACTGATGGAGAGTTCAACCACAGAAGAGCTCAGTAATTACTATGCGGGAGCTTGTCGTTTGCGCATGATGGGCTTTGGCTTGGCCCAGGATGATTTTGGCAAGGGATTCAGCTCTTACTTCAATCTGGTTTCCACTCCATTCAGTGAGCTCAAGATTGACCGGTCGCTGGTACATGGCTGTGTCGAAAACGAGAATCTGGCGTCAGCACTGCGCAGCCTTGTTGAACTGAGCCGCAAGCTGGGCCTGACAGTTGTCGCCGAGGGCGTCGAGACACAGGCCGAACTCGAGTTTCTGCGCAGCATCCAATGTGATCAAGTGCAAGGTTTCCTTATTTGCGGCGCTATATCGTGCGCCGACTTTGAAACTCTTTTACTGGACGATAGCTCTAAGCCATCACTGGGGTAGCTGAGTGCGGCGCCACGGGTCTTGTTCTGCGCTCGATCTGTAGAAACCGGGGGCGCCGGACTTGCCATGTCATCAATGTGGAGCCAGGCAATGCGCGAATTAAAGGTAGTGATTGCCGACGATCATCCAGTGGTGGTACTGGGGCTTCGGGAAATGATTCAACGTGATGAGTATTTCTCCCTGGTAGGCGAGGCGCTGAGCTCGTCGCAGTTGGTCGAGCAGTTGCAGTTGCATCAACCCGAACTGCTGATTACTGATTTCAACATGCCAGGGGATGAAACCTATGGCGACGGTCTGCAACTGATCGAGTACATCATTGAGCATTTTCCCGGGGTCAAGATCCTGGTGCTGACAGTCATGAGCAATCATCTGATTATCTCGCGCTTGCTGGAGCTGGGTGTGGCAGGCGTGATTGCTAAAAGCCATATCCGCGAAGAAATAGGCAAGGCCCTAAGTGCGTTGGCCAACGATCGGGACTATACGGCCCCGGCTGCTCCAGCCATCTCTGTGGTGACTAACCCCAAAGTCATTGATGAACGTTTCTCCACACTTTCACCCCGTGAAGTTGAGGTGCTGAGGCTGTTTGTTGCGGGCAATAGCGTGGGTGATATCGCCCGCCAATTGAACCGCAGCGTTAAAACCGTGAGCACCCAAAAGGTGGCTGCGATGCAGAAGCTGGAAGTGCTTAACGACCATGCCTTGCTGACCTATTGCATCAAAGCGGACCCCTTCGAATAGCTGTAGTGCTCTTCCAGTGCAGGAGTCATGTTTGCCATGCCGCAAATGAAAGTCTTATTGGCCGACGACCATCCGATTGTGTTGATGGGCGTGCGTGAAATCATTGAGCGTGACCCGCGTTTCAAGGTTGTGGGCGAAGCAATGAGTTCCTCGGAGTTGATCGACAAAATTTCGTTACTCAAGCCTGATGTGATTATTACCGACTACAACATGCCGGGTGACGATCAATATGGTGACGGCACTCGCCTGGTGGAGTACCTGCGCCGGCATTTTCCCGAACCCAAGGTGTTGATCCTGACCGTTATAACCAATGCACAAGTACTGACCTGGCTGTATGAGCTGGGTATCAGCGGTGTCATTTCAAAGAGCGCTGGGCTTGAGCAGATCCTGGTGGCGCTGGACGCGTTCTATCGCCAAGGGCACTACCAGCAGGACCAGCCGCAAGGGGACTTGAGTGAGGGCGCCGATGACCTTTCGCAAAGGCTCAGCCAACTGACGGTCAAGGAGTTCGAGGTCCTGCGTCTGTTCTCTACGGGGGTGAGTGTGAGCGATGTCGCGCATAGCCTGAACCGCAGCATTAAAACCATCAGTACCCTGAAGATTTCGGCGATGCGCAAACTCAATGTCGACAATGATCAAGCGCTGCTGATCTTGTGCGTCAAGGCCAATCTTTTTGCCTGACGCAGCGGTTTACAGATAGATCATTTCCATCAATAGCGTTGAGCTGTAACTGCCGATTGCGGGCAGCTCCTCCCCGGTCTTGACCGGCCGCACTGAGAGCTGGAGCTTGAGCCGCGTTTCTTCAACCGGGAAGATCAATTGCTCGCCCAGCTTCAGGTCAATCACTTTCAACGTACTGGTCATGTCGCTCAGGCGGGTTTTCAGCCCCAGTCTGTCGAGCGTGGTGCGCAGTGTGCTGCTGTCAAAAGCACCATTGCCGGCGCTGAAACGCAGGTGTACCTGGCTGCCTTTGATGCATTGAAAGTCCAGGCTGACATCGGTCCAGCCGGTGATGTCCGAGTTCAGCGAGTTGAGGTTTGTCTTGGGGATATCCACGCTTTGCGAGGCCGGGAAGTTGGCTGTGCAGGGTGGTTTTATCAGAGTGCCGCCCACCTCTATCAGGGCGGCATCCTCTGCACAGATGGCCGGGCTGAGCAACAGCGCTGCGGTGGACAGCATCGCCACCCACAGGCTCACTCTGGCGAGCATGGACATCTCACAGGTACTCGATACTGATAACAGCCGAAGTGCTGAATGCACCCTCGGTCAACGCACCAAGGGCAATCAACTTTGCTTTCATACTCAGGTCGACCGTGCCGCTCTGGTTGGTCAGGTTGCGTTTGGTCCCGGTAATGTTGGCCGCCGTGCTGTCGCTGTTCCAGAGCAATGAATAAGCCAGATTGGTTTTGCCCGTTGAGGCCTGTGTGGTTGAGCCTTGAATCGTGCGGGCTGCCAGAATGCTCACCGCCAGTACCGAGTTGGCCGGGCAGGTCATGGTGAGGGGGATGTCGATCAGCGCGGCATCGGCCACCTGGTCATAACGCAGGCTGCCGAAGTTGGCGGTCAGCGTCTTGCTGCTGGTCAGGTTGCAGGGCGGACGCGTCAGGGTGCCGCTCAGGTTGATGGTCACAGTGTCTGTTACGGCGTTGGCGGTCGAGCTGAGCAGGCCTGCGAACAGTGTCGCAGCCAATGTCAGGGATAATTTCATGGTTGAGCTCCTTACTTGATCAGAGATAGGTGATGTTGAGGGTGTACTGACTGTAAAAATTTCCGGTAGGCGAAACACTGGTATTCAGGCGCGGGCGAAAACCAAGGCTGATGTTGTTGCTGCCATTGGTCAGCGCCAGCGTGCGTGGGCTGTTGAAGCTCACTGCCGTGTTGGTGTCAGCCCAGGTGGCAGCCATCGACAGACCGGCCAGAGTTGTGGCTGAAACGCCCGGGCTGCCGCTGATGGCCGCCTGGGTGGGTACCAGCGTGGCGGTCGCTTGCGTACCGCGAGTGCAATTCATGGTGATATTGGCAATTTGCTGCGAACTGGCGAAGTCATTGCTGCTGAGTGTGCCAAAGGGCAGGTTGAGGGTTTTTGCCGAGCCCATCGAACAGGCGGGCTGGATGACCCGGAAGCTGAGAATGACGGTCTGCAAGTAGTCGCCGTAAGCCTCATAACCTTGGATAGAGGTGTCTGTGAGCGTGACACTGACCATGTAGTTGCCAGGCGTGACGGGCGCCGTTCCATAAAGCAGAACGTTGTAGGAAAAGGTGTTGCCCACGTACAGCTGCACACAGCTCCACGGCATGCATGTAGTGGTCGCAGTCCCGATGGGCAGCTCGGGAACCATCAGTCCAGAGTTGGTATGAAACACCTGGACCTTGCTGCCTCTGCCCTGGTTGTAGAACTGGCTGTGCTGCAATGACGCGCCAAAGGGAAACCAACGGGTAACCCGGCAGTTGGCTGTCATGTTGGCGGTATAGCTGGTGGATGGCGCAAGGTCGCCCAGCTGAATGATGCCGGTGGTGCCCGTAGGGGTGCATGCGAGGTTGTTTTCAATCAGTGCAAACGCTTGCTGACTGACAAGTCCCAGCAACAGGCAGAGCAGCAACAAGCAGACTTTGACCAGCCCCGGACGAGATGATTTGACGTTTGATTCATGCATCGGGAGTACCTTGAGTGTCTGGCGATTTGGCATCGCAACGGATGGTCAGTTGCCCGATGCCAGTCTCTGACAGGTTGTAGGTGTTCAGGTCCAGGTCCTTGGCGCACCAAGGCTGGCCGTTGACGTTGATCAGCAGCCGCGCCTTGTCCGGCACGCCAGTCATAAATACCCGGCCCTTGTCGGCTACCATCGCGCTGCTCAGCAGAGTGCCCTTGGGGTCATACAGCTGCGCTTCGGCGGCGAAAGGGGCGGGCTTGCCAGTGCTTGAGCTGACGCTGACCAGCAGGCGGCGGCCGTTATGGGTTTCGAAGTTGGCCAGGACAAAGGCACCACGATTGGGGGTGACTTCCTGTACCAGGTTGGCAATGTCGGTGTTGTCCGACAGTGAGTCAGTGTTGAGCGATACCTTGTTTTTGCGGTACGGCTGCGCCGAGGGAATAATCGTGTAGCCACTGCCGTTGGTCTTGATCCCGCTCTTGGTCAGCACGCCCACATCGGCGGCGCCGGGGGTGGCGACAATGATGTTGGTCTCGCCCAATGGCTGGGTGAACATCACGGTATTGCGGATGGCAACCACGCCGCCTTCCACGCCATAGTCCATCTGACGGGTGTTCTGATCCTTGTTATAGGAGCCGTGCCAAATGGCATTGGCCGCGTTGTAGCGGGCCGCCACCGAGCCGCCGAGCACGCGGTCATCGTCACTGATCTGCTGATTGATGCCCAGGTTGTACGACAGGGCATCGTCCTGCAGTTGCGAGCCGCTGAAGGTGGCATTGCGGCTGGCATTGCCGGCGGAGTCCTGGTTGGTGCTCAGGCCGATGCGGCTGCTGCTGCCCGGGCTGCCCAGCGGCAGGCTGACGCTCAGCGACACGCTACGGATGTCGTCGCCCATGCCGCTGTTCTGTGACAGCCCCAGGTTGTAGGAGGCGCTGGCAACACTGAAGCTGTAGCCCAACTGAATGGAGGTATTGCTCTTGGCCCGGTTCCAGTAATCGGTTTTGGTCAGGTTGGCGTACATGCCGCCCCAGGTACCGAATTGTTGCGATACGTTGGCGGTAAAGCTGCTTTTCATATGGCCGGTCAAATAGGGGGAAAACGCCGCACTGTTATTCAGGGTTTCATCGACATAGGGCTCTAGCGAGTTGTTGGAGCGTGCGTTGATTGCCTCGTTGAAGCTGTAATAGCCGCTGGTGGAGTAGCGATAGCCAATCAGGCTGAAGCTGGTATCGGTCAGATCGATGGATTTGGAGTACCGGAAGCGATATGACTGGCCCGACAGCGTTTTGGCGTCTGCGCCCATGTCTTCGCTGATGGCATGGGTCACGTCCAGGGAAATCGCACCAAAGCCGGCAAAGTCGTGGGCAAAGCCAAGCAGCGCCGATTTGTATTGTTCGCTGACGATGCTGCCACCGAACAGCGTGGTGCCCTCGGTCAGGCCGCGGCGATAGGTGCCTTGTACAAAACTGGGCTTGGGCGAATTCTGCGCGCCTTCTGCCGGGCGATACTGGCCTGCGGTCACAGCGTAGCTTTGCTGGCCTTCACGCAACATGTAAGGCACAGAGGCAAATGACTGGATGTAGACCTGGCGCTCGCCATTGGGGCCTTCGATGGTGACTTCGATATCGCCGTTGCCCGCGGTCGAGTACAGGTTCTTGAGGGCGAACGGGCCTGACGGCACCCACTGTTCACTGATGACATAACCGCGCTGGCGCAATGTCACCAGCGAGCGGCCGTTGGCAACCCCACGCACTACGGGGGCAAAATTACGCGCATCATCGGGCAGCATGTCCAGATCAGAAGCGATCCCCACGCCGCGGTAAGAGATGGTGTCGAACAGATCGCTGTCGGTGGCGCTTTCACCCACCGTGGCAATGGCCATAAGGTTGCCCAGGTCGCGCTGGACATAGGTGTCCACCGATTTCCAGCTGCCGTCGACGTTAGTGCCTTTTTGCCAGGTCGAGAAATTGCGAAAGCGCCAGGCGCCGCTGTTGAACCCGCTATGAACACTGCCGAACTGGGATTGGCGGCTGCCGAACTGGTTCTCGTAGTCGCTCCCGGAAAAACTGTAGTTGGCGAAGGCCACCTGCTCGCCATCGCTCCAGGTCTTGCGCCGGGTTTCAAACGGCACGCTGCCGATATACGCCTGGGGAACCTGCAGGCTCAAATGCTGCTTGTTGAAGTCGTAATCGTAGGTGACGCCGGTAAGGTCACGGTTGAAGTACACGCAATTGTCGGCGCTGATGTCCGCATTTTTCAGGCGTGTGGGGTCAATTCCCAAATCCATCAGGGCCTGAAGGCTGAAGCAGGGGAACAGGCCGTTGGGAGTCGATATCTGGCTCGCGGTTTCTCGCACAAAGTGCAGGTCGCGCTGCTCCACAAGCCGGTCATCCACTGACAGGTCAACCCGGTAGATCCCCGGAAGTTGACCCTGGCTCATGGCTTTTACTTGCTCGGCCACTTCGCTCGAAGCGTTGCCGCCGCCAATTTCCAGAAAAGAAGAGTCAAAACTGTAGTCTGCATGCACTGCGGTTGTTGCAAGACCTGTAGCCGCAACGGTCATCGTGCTCCAGCACTTTACTCGGCGCGCGAAGGCGCACATGCGCAATCGCAGCATGAGGGGGTCCTTCCATTCAGCGGATTATTCAGTGATCAATGTGGGGTAACGGGTGCGGCCTTGACTGTGCTGCCGTACTCGTTGATGTAGCTAAGTTCTAGGCTGTCGCTGTTTTTCAGCGCTATCGGAGTGGTGACGGTGCTGCCGGGCTTGATAACCTCGGGCATGCCTTTGCTGGCGCTGTTGTTGACCAGCAACTCACTGACCACTACGTTGTAGCCTGACGGGTTATGCACCGCCAATTTCCCGCCTTCGGTCCGCCACTGAAGTTTTTCAACTGCTTCGGGCAATGTGCCCTTGAGGTTGGCAGGGCGATAAAACAGTTTGATCGTGGTCTTGAGTGCTATTTGCAGCACGTTCTGGTTACGCTGTTCCTCGCTCTTGGCCGGGATGGCTTTGACATTGAGCAAAAACAGACTTTCTTTGTCATCGGGCAGGTTCTGAGCGTTGGTGGCAATGATGCGCAGAAGGTTCTGGCCCTTGGCATCCAGGCGAAACAACGGCGGTGTGACAATAAACTCATCGGCGCTGGCGTCGCGGTCATCGAACGGGCTGACCCACGACTGCACGAGATACGGCACACCGTCATCACCCGAGTTTGAAAGTGCAAGGTTGGCTTCTTTCTCCTTGCTTTGATACACAACGCGCGTAGAACCCACGTTGACGCCTGCATGAACCTGGGGCAGCCAGAAGCTTGCTGCCAGTGCCAAAAAGGCTGCAACTTTTAAACGCATTAAGATGTCCTCTGGTTAACGCCAGAGCTCGCGATCAATCGCGATCAACCGCGAGCTCTTCGTTAAATGCATAAATTACTTGTAGGTAACGTCGAAACTGGCCAATGCATTGACTTTACCGGTGCCGATGCCACGCACACCCGGGGTCTCACCCGAAGCTGCGGTGTCGGCAACCAGGCGAACATAGGATGCGGTGAAGTCGAAGGTGTTGGACTGCGGACGCAGAACGTAATCGTTGCTGGCCGTGTTAAGTGGCAACTTGTTACCGGTGCGCGCGTCGTTGATCTGGATACCAACGCCGGGTACCTGGTTGTCACCGGTCATGCCCAGCACGGTTGCATCAGTGCCAGCTTGTTGGCCGCTGAATTTGATGGAGGCGTTTTTCAGGGTCGAGCCGCTGCAGTTTTCCAGCGAGATCGAAAATGGTGTGGCGCCAGCAGTGGCGACAGCCCCTACAGTGTTAGGGAAGTCGGCAATACGGACCTGGCCCATATCAACCGCTTTTTTAACGCTTTCGCTGTTGATGGTGCATGCGTTGTCGTTGATAGTGCCGGTGAATTCAACCTGACCATCAGCCGCTTGAGCGGTAGCAGCAGCCATTACGATCAGCAGCGAAGAGCCACAAAGCGCGGTGTATTTGCCAAATTTATGAAACATGAGAGAAGCCCTCTACAAACCAATGATGTGTGATTTCCATTATTTAATGCCCCCCCTGCCAACGGCTCGCCGCGGCAGGTGATGCAAAGGATGCAATTGCCAGAGGAGAATCCCCATCAGACAATTCCTGTTCGGCTTGCTCAGGCCATTTCGAGGGCGCAGAAGTGGCGGCGCAAGGCTCGTGGCGAGCGCAGTGGGGGCTGGCGGATAGTGCAATGTGTAACCCTTTGGCTAGCAACAGGCTTGCCTATTTCCTCCCAGGTCATCGACGGCGCTAAATCATGAAGCAAGCTAAGGTACGTCTCGGTGCGCTGGCACTGAGCTCACTCAGACTGAACAAACTATTGCTCCTGCTCACCGGGTTTGCCCTGCTGCTGGTGAGCATGAGCTATTGGGCGGTTAATCGAGTGCTGAAGGAGGAGGGCGAGAAGACGGATTTTCATTTCGCGCGGCTGATGGAAAGCATTCATGAGCATGAGACCTTTTTGCGTATTGCCGTTCAAAGCTACAGTCAGGCCAATGAAAACCTGCTGATAGATAGCCAACCGCACTCGCACGAGGTACTGATCCGTCAGGGCGATGAGCGCTTGTTCCAGAACCGTGACACGGCCAAGTCATTGCCCTTTACGGTGAGCCAGCGAGACAAGTTCACCCATGCCGAAATGCAGGGCGTCTACTCGCTCGGTGTGCAGTTGACCGACCTTTTCACGGCTTACTGGTCCGATTCCCACTATGTGGCGCCGCAGGTATTTGTTTTTTCCCCCAGCGATCAATTCACTATTGCGGTGCCCGGTATTGAGGGCACGCGGCAGTCCCCCCTGTTGCTCAAAAGCAACTTTTTCGATGTGACCAAACGTTTGTACGATGAACTTATGGTGCATCGCCATGCCCTTGGCAGTGATGAGCTGATCTGGATAAAAGCTCCGCAGGACCTGATTCAAAAGCGCAAGTACATTGTCGGCGCCGTCGGGCTGAATCTGTCGCGCAACTTCATGCCACCTGGGGCTGAAGCCAATGACCTGGTGATCCTGAACGCGTTACTGGACGTCAGCGATATCGGTGATCTGGAGCGCTTGCTGATGCACCCCACCAACAGCCGTTTGACCTTGATCTCGCCTGCCGGCGATGTATTGCTGGGGGACGCCGGGGATGTCGAGGATCTGCCCCTGGGCTTGAGCATTACCCGCGATGGTCTGCGCTTCAAGCTGAGTTCGGGCGGGGCCACGCCCTGGGTCGGGTTGTACGCGATCAGTTATCAGAACTTCTTTGGCTATGCCAAATGGCCTTTGGCCGGCGCGGCGGGCCTGCTGGTGTTGTTTGGGCTGATCGGCTGGCGCTTCAACCGCTGGTACCGCAAGCAAATCATCGAACCTGCCCAGCGTGCCAGCCAGTCCCTGGCCGAGAGCGAAGAATTCAATCGGGCCATGCTCGACAGCGCACCCGTGGGATTGTGCGTGGTCGAGCGCAGCACGGGAGAGATCCTGCTGGAAAACCAGAGGGCGCATGAGTGGCAGGGTACCCCTGAACTGATTGCCCTGCTGAAGCGCGATTATGGTGAGCACGAACTGGGAGAGGTCCAGTTGGAAGTCGCGGGGCGCTATCTGCAGGCCTGTTTTGTCTTTACCCGTTACAAGGGCAAGAACGTGGTGCTCTGTGGTTTCAACGACGTCACCCGGCATGTGGATGACGCCAACCTGATGGAGCAGGAGCGGCGTTCGGCTGACGAAGCGAGCAAAGCCAAGACTCTGTTTCTGGCAACCATGAGCCATGAAATTCGTACGCCTCTATACGGGGTACTGGGCAATCTTGAACTGCTGGGCCTTACGTCTCTGAATGAGCGCCAGCGTGAATACCTGCAGACCATTCAGCGGTCGTCTACGGTGTTGTTTCAGTTGATCAGTGATGTGCTGGACGTCTCCAAGATCGAGTCCGGGCAAATGGCTGTCGAGGCCAAGTCCTTCTGTCCGCTGGACTTGTTTGAAGACTGTGTGCGCAGTTATTCAGCCGCGGCGAGCAATAAGGGCTTGAAGATTTTTGCCTGTGCCGACGCGCAGTTGCCGCCATTGTTGAGTGGCGATGCGGTACGTATTCGGCAAATCATCAATAATTTGCTGAGTAACGCAATCAAGTTCACCGACACCGGCTGGGTTGTCTTCAGGCTCAAGGTGATTGGCATCGAACAAGGGCAGGCCGCGTTGCAGTGGCAGGTTTCCGATACCGGCGTGGGGATCAGCGAAGAGCAACTGACGCGCCTGTTCAAGCCCTTTTCCCAGGTGGGTGGCAGCGAACGTGCAGGCGGTGCGGGGCTGGGCCTGTCCATTTGTGCGAGCTTGAGCGAGATGATGGGCGCGAATTTGCGAGTGGTCAGTGAACCGGGGCTTGGCAGCAGCTTTTCGTTGCATATGAGCTTACCGGTTATCGCCGGTTCACTGGGTAGTTGTGCCGATATCGACCTTGAGGGGGTCCGTGTTTACGTGCGCGCTGCGCGCAATGATATAGGGCAGATCCTGGCAGACTGGTTAAACCATTGGGGCGCTCGCGCCCAGGTTATGCCGGCAGCGCTTCCTCCCGACTACCCTGCAATCCTGCTGGATCTGGACCCTGACCAGCCGCTGACAGTGCCCTGGCAAGGTGAGCGGCTGCTGGCGACCGAGTCGGGGGGCAGCCAGCCGCAAAGAACTGCCCGTGGCTGGGAGGTCAATGCCTATGATATTCGCGCCATTGGCAGAACGCTGATGCAGATCGCCCATGGGGCTGTCCCCCAGGCGTCCGCCAGTGTGGTGCCCTATGCCGCAAAGCTGGAGTTGAATGTCCTGGTCGCCGAGGACAATCCCGTCAACCAGGAGATCCTCAGGGAGCAGCTGGAGGCCCTGGGGGCCCGGGTTACGTTGGCAGACGACGGGCAGCAGGCCCTGTCGCGCTGGAAGGAAGCGTCATTTGATCTGCTGATCACCGACGTCAATATGCCCAGACTCGATGGCTATCAGCTGACGCGCCGCTTGCGTGAGCTTGACCCGCGGGTGCCGATTATTGGTGTGACCGCCAATGCCCTGCGTGAAGAAGGGGAGCGCTGCCTGGAAGCGGGAATGAATGTATGGCTGGTCAAGCCCCTGAGCCTGACCACATTACGCCAGACCTTGTCCGCCTTGTGCGCAGCGCCTGCCGAGCTGCCTGTTGGCGTCCATGATGCCCCCGATGCACCCCTGCAGACGGATGATCTGCAAGACTGGATCAGCCTGTCGCCAGCCATGCATCGGCTGTTTATCGCCACCATGCAGGAGGATCTGGCGCAGGCTCAGCTGGCGTTGCAGCAGGGCAATACCTCGAAACTGATCAGTTATGTGCACCGGATGCACGGTTCTTTTGCCACGGTGGGCGCTGTCAATTTGGCTGAGGCCTGCAATCAGTGCGAAATTGCCTTGTTGCGTGAGCCCTTGAACCCGGTCTCGGTCGCGGCCAATGAGGTGTTGCTCGAACGTTTGCGCAGGGTGGTCGCGAGGCTGGTTGACGGGGCGTTATATCCCGGCAGCCAGTAACGTTACGGCCACGTTCAGCGGGCTTGCGGATCTGCCGGTGATCACAGTGGCCGTTTGTTGTACCTTGGAATCGTCCCTCCCAACAATAATATGGACGTTTCCATGGCCTCTAACCCTGCATTTCACGCTTCTCCCATGCCCACCCTGCTCGATGCCCTGCGCGAGCTGCTCGGTGAGCGCCTGAGCACTGGCCGAGCCGAGTGCGAGCAACACGGCCGAGGTGAGTCATACCACCCGACCTTGCCGCCGGACGCGGTGTGTTACGCCGAGTCCACGGCCGAGGTGGCGGCCATCGTCAAACTCTGCGCAGCGCAGCGAGTGCCGATCATTGCCTTTGGTGGTGGCACTTCACTGGAAGGCCATGTAGGCGCTACCCGGGGCGGGGTCTGTATCGACCTGAGCCGCATGCAGCGAATCATCGCCGTGCGCCCGGATGATCTGGATGTCACTGTGGAGGCCGGGGTAACCCGCATGCAGCTGAATGCCGAACTGCGTACCACCGGGCTGTTCTTTCCGGTCGACCCGGGCGGTGAAAGCACCCTGGGAGGCATGGCAGCGACCCGCGCTTCAGGGACCAATGCGGTGCGTTACGGGACCATGCGCGAAAACGTGTTGAACCTGACCGTGGTGCTGGCTGACGGCCAGGTGATCAAGACCGGTGGGCGGGCGCGAAAATCATCCGCTGGCTACGACCTCACGCGCTTGTTTGTCGGCTCGGAAGGCACGCTGGGGATCATCACCGAAGTCACGCTGCGCCTTTACGGTATTCCGGAAACCACCTGCGCGGCGGTGTGTACCTTCCCGACGATAGCGGCGGCGGTCAGTTCGGTGGTATCGATCATTCAATATGGCATTCCAGTGTCACGGGTCGAATTGCTCGATGCGCGCACGGTGCAGGCGGTCAACCGTTTCTCGCACATGGGCCTGGTTGAAACGCCGACGCTGTTTTTCGAGTTCGCCGGTTCCCCGGCCAGTGTGGCGGAGCAGGTGGAACTGACCCGGGAGATTGTTGAAAGCAATGGTGCATTGGGTTTCCAGGCGGCTGGCGATGCTGATGCGCGCAATGCCCTGTGGCGTGCCCGGCACAGTGTTCACTATGCAATGCAGTCCATGCGGCCGAATGGTCGGATCTGGAGCACGGATGTCTGCGTACCGATTTCGGCGCTGACCCGGTGCATTGCCGAAACGGCTGAAGATGTGGCCAAGGTTTCATTTTTCGTAGGTATGGTCGGGCATGTCGGGGATGGCAACTTTCACCTGGGGATGGTGGTCGACCCGGGCAATGCCGCAGAACTGGTTGAAGCCGAAGCGCTCAATGAGCGGGTTGTCGAGCGCGCCATTGCCCTTGAGGGCACTTGCACCGGAGAGCATGGCATTGGTTCGGGAAAGATAAAGTTCATGCCCCTGGAGCATGGCGCCGCACTGGGTGTCATGCACCTGGTCAAGCAGGCTCTCGACCCTCTTGGGCTGATGAACCCGGGGAAAATCCTGCCCCAGGGGTGATATCAGGCCTGGGCGGTGATGTAAGCGCAGGTAATCATTGGTCTTTTTTTTATTTCGTGCTTGACGCCCCGACGGTAAAACACGTTTAATTGCCGCCTTGCCCAGATAGCTCAGTCGGTAGAGCAGGGGATTGAAAATCCCCGTGTCGGCGGTTCGATTCCGTCTCTGGGCACCACAACAGCAAAACCCCTGATGCCTTATGGCTTCGGGGGTTTTTTGTTTTCGGGTGGAGCAAATCTGTTCTGCCTATCCCTTTGTCGCCTCGTCACTCGTTACGCCTTTCAGGGTGTTTACTTTCAATAAGGCTTTGTCTTTTGAAAAGGTGGGTGCGATGAGCAATGAACAGGCAATACCCGAGACCAAAGGCGTTACGGTCACGTTGCTGGCCACCATCGACCTTGGCCCCGAGATCGAGGGAATGGCAGGGCGCCAGCTTCGCATGCGTAAGGTGACGATTGAGCCGGGGGGCGTTTTCGGGCCGGTTCACAACCATGCAGACAGGCCTGGCACCGTCTATATCCTTCACGGCGTTATCACTGACCATAGAAATGGTATCGCCACGGAGTATGGCCCGGGTGTGGGCTGGCCTGAAGACAGGCACACCACGCACTGGCTTGAAAACCGGGGAGTGATTGAGGCGGTGGAGATTTCAGTCGATATCGTCAGGCAAGACTAAGCCCGCATCAGGCGGCTGCTTGATAGCCGCTCATTCGAGCGGAATCCGTAATGGGTGACGTTGTGAGCGCGCGCGTCACCAAAACCAATAAGGCAGGAACTTGGGGGTCGGTTCATTGGCCAATTCCAGATGGTAGGTAATGGCGTTAAAGAAAAACATGTCCAGTACGAGAAAAGCCGCCGCCCCAAAAGAGAATGTCAAAAACTCGCGATGTGGATGTGAATAAAGGCGTGACTCCATCCAGGGCCGAGCGGCGGCAAGAATAATCAAGCCCGTCATTGCACCGAGGTAGTTCGGTTGAACAGGGGACGCCGCAAAGTGACTATAAATAAATGCAAACAGAAGTATCCCGAGGCCAATAACGGGCAGTCTCAAGCAGAACTTCAGCAGTTTGTCTCTGGTATTGGCGAATCGTTGGCTTCGATCTACAAAGATATAGGCCGCTAACAAGGAAATCGCGGGTGTGATTGAAAGTATGTAACGCGCTTTCTTGGCACTTGGAATTGTCAGCAGTACGACCACGACAAGAAACCAGGCCGAGAGATACAAGAGCATGCTTGTCGACGGTAGAGGCGACGGTGCAAAAAAATCTTTGCCCTTTCTGATGATGACGTTCAAGGCAATAAAAACGGTTACACCGTAGGTCAGCAAGCCGGCAGAGAAGTAGAAGTAATAACGAGGTGCCTGGTTACTGTCAAACCGCCCCAGCCCTTGCTTGACCAATACCTCCTGCAAGAAAGCATGTCCACCTTGTGCGTAGGCAGCCGCTATCAGCAGCAAAAGGGCAGCGCCCAGGACCAGGCCGGCGAGCAGGCAGAACACAACGAGCCTGCGCCATTGCCGGCTCAGCAGGTAATAAGAGGCGACTACACTGGCTGGGACGATCAGGCCAACAGGACCACGGAATGCAAAGCCCAGCGCCAGGGCTGCGAGTATAAGCAGCAATCGGGATGTTTGTTTATGCTCGTCTCCTGCACAGGCCAGATAAAAACATATCACGGTAAAAAGTGCAGGGTATATATCCATTGATAAGGAGTTTACGCCGTCCAGAAATGACCAGGTGAATAGCGCGAACACAACACCATATGCGCCCCATTTCTTTTCCTCCCGTTCACCCAGCTTGTATATGAATACCAGTGTCAAGGCGGCAGCAATACAAAAAGGCGTCGCCAGTGAGAGAAGGGATACTTGGCCAAATGGCAGTGAAATCAGATAAACGAGGAACGTATGGGTCACTGTGTAGTCGGGATAGGGCTGCAGGTCATCAGAGATTGGAAAAAGCGTCAATCCGTTCTGGAACATATAGTGGGCGAAGTCGACGAAGCGTGTTGTGTAATTGAGCACTGCGGGCCTGTATTGCAGGGCGGCAAATAGGAAAAAAGACATTATAAAAATAACGGAGCAGGGGTATTTAAAAGTGACGTCTTTAAGTGCCTTCATATAAGCGGCTCTCCAAAAACGCGCAGGCTAGCATTGTTTTTTTTAGGTAACCCAGATTTAAAAAGTAAATATTTATTATATTAAAAGTGTCAGGGGATAGTGGGGCTACCTGTCCATTTCAGATCATGGGCTGCGAACAGGTGTGAAGCAGACTGATCCGGATCGGTCATGACGTAAGGGGGTAGGCGATTTCTGGACGCAGTTGCCAGGTTATTGGCCGAGGGCTCGCAGGATGCGACGGGGAGATTTGGGAGGAGACATTAAGAAACCCCCAGACACAAGAAAGCCCGCACTAGGCGGGCTTCTTGTACTGTCTGCAGACTCATGGAGACTTCTGTAAACAAGCGTTTGGTGGCTACACAGGGACTTGAACCCCGGACCCCAGCATTATGAATGCTATGCTCTAACCAACTGAGCTATGTAGCCGATGGCGCGCATTATTCCCTCGTACGGGGGGTGTGTCAAGCAAATATCTAAAAAAAATCTTCGTTCTATCAATTGCTTAAGGTTTTACGGCGTTTGCATGGAAAGATCTTGTAAAAGAATGGCACATTGACGGATCTGCAAGCGCGCATTCACCTGTCGTACGGAAACCCAAATGGCTCTTAGCAACGCTCAAACAACTACAATCGCGTCCCCTCCAGCCCCTCAGTCAAGCCCATTGGTCATGCGCATTATCGGCGCCGTGGCCCTGGCGCATCTGATCAATGACCTGATCCAGGCCGTACTGCCGTCGATCTACCCGATGCTCAAGGCCAAATATGACCTGACCTTTACTCAGATCGGACTGATAACCCTGACGTTTCAGATGACCGCTTCGCTATTGCAGCCGTGGGTGGGTTACTACACCGACCGTCATCCCAATCCGCTTTTGTTGCCTGCCGGGATGGTTTGCACCCTGATCGGGATTTTGATGTTGTCTCAGGTCGGCAGTTTTCCGCTGATTTTGCTGGCCGCCGCCCTGGTGGGTATTGGCTCTTCTACGTTTCACCCCGAAGCTTCCCGTGTAGCGAGGCTTGCTTCGGGCGGGCGCTACGGGCTTGCGCAATCGACCTTCCAGGTAGGTGGCAATGCCGGCTCGGCCTTTGGCCCGTTGTTGGCTGCGGCCATCATCATTCCCTTCGGTCAGGGTAACGTGGCCTGGTTCGGCCTGTTTGCCCTGTTCGCCGTTGGACTGCTGTATGTCATCAGTCGCTGGTACCGCAACCATTTGAATCTGTTCAAGCTCAAGGCCGGGCAGCAGGCGACTCATGGGTTGTCGAAGCAGCGGGTGCTCGGTGCCCTGGCGGTGCTCGGCTTGCTGGTGTTCTCCAAGTACTTCTACATGGCGAGTCTGACCAGCTACTACACCTTCTTTCTGATCGAAAAGTTCGACGTGTCCGTGTCCACCTCGCAGTTGTACCTGTTCCTGTTCCTGGGCGCAGTTGCGGCGGGCACGTTCTTTGGCGGCCCCATCGGTGACCGTATCGGCCGCAAGGCGGTGATCTGGTTTTCAATTCTCGGGGTGGCGCCGTTTACCTTGCTGCTGCCCTATGCCGACCTGTTCTGGACCAGTGTGCTCAGCGTGATCATCGGTTTTATCCTGGCGTCGGCATTCTCGGCCATTGTGGTGTATGCCCAGGAGCTGGTGCCGGGCAATGTGGGGATGATTGCCGGTATCTTCTTCGGCCTGATGTTTGGTTTTGGCGGGATTGGTGCGGCCTTGCTCGGGCATTTGGCGGACATTCATGGCATCGAGTATGTGTACACCCTGTGCTCTTACCTGCCGTTGTTCGGCGTGCTGGCGATTTTGCTGCCGCGAACGAAAAAAGTCTGAGTCGGTAGTGGGGGCCATTCCCTGGCCTTGCTCCGGGCGTGCCCTCAATCATGGACCCCTCTGAGCATCCGTGGCGGGCACTAGCAGTGGGTGGCCATCTTGAGTTGTTCGCGAGCTCGCGAGATGCGTGAGCGAACTGTCCCTATAGGGATTTCCAGAGCGCTGGCGGTGTCGCGATAACTGCTGCCGCTTTGCACCGATGCATACAACGTGTCGCGCATTTCGATGGGCAGCCGGTTGAAGGCAATCAGCGTGAGCTCAAGCCTGCGGTGAGTCTCAAATTGACCATACAGGTCGGGGCTGTGGTCCTGCTCATGGCACTGCGTCTCGTCGAACTCGCAATGCACCGGCCTTGCGTGCAACCGACGAAAATGATTGCGAATGAGGTTCTGGGCAATGCCGCACATCCATGTGCTGAGCGTTGCCTGGCCGTTGAAGCGTGCTTTGCTGCGCCACGCCTCCAGGCAGGTCAACTGAAAAATATCCTCTGCATCTTCGGGGTTCAGTACGCGCTTGTGGATAAACGCTTTAAGTTTTTTTTGAAGTTCAGTCGACAGATCCAGAAAGTCAGGGGCAGGGGGGGAAGCCTTATCAAGGTGATCCATTTTTTATCCTCAGGGTGAGTGCTATCGAAAATGGTTTCGACAAGGACCTCCCAAGCATCGCCTGTGCCAATTTGCGGATCGAATATAGCCATCTGATTTATATGAGCTTTACAGGTTTTTAACAGGCGCGGTTGTGCCGGATCTTGCGTAGCGGACCTTGTGCGTGCGCCAGTTTTTTCAAAAACATGCCAATGCTACTGCCAGGGAACCGCTTGCCTGTGATCAACCACACAGGTCAATGAAACCTCCTGACTTGGCAGCGCTATGAAAGTTGAAGGGCGAAACGACACCGCGCAGATCCTGCTCTCTTCTCGGAGCGTTGGGGGGCAGATGCCCCTGTCTTCTGCGCAAAGTGCCGCTGAAGAGGTTGGCATGTTGTTCAGCCAGAAAGCCGAAAGCAGCAGCAAGGCATTGGCTCAGCGCGCGCTGCGCACGGTAGATAACCGGGTGCAGAAGGTTGAGGGTATCCAGCAGTTAAACGAGCTCTATGAGCAACTGGGGCATCCCGCTCAGCTCAGCCTGGGGCTGCTGACCCGGCACGTTCGTCTGGCACTGGCGTCAGACTCAGGGGTCGAAGCCTTGCTGGCGTTGACCGGCGACGACCCGGCCCGCACCAGTGTTGTCTTGCAGTACATGGTTGCTCAGGCCCGGGCACAAGGGCGTGAAGGTGATATCGAGCGGGTGCAGAAGGTTCAGGCACAGTTGCATACCCGCTATGACCGGCAAATTCAGGCGGGCCTGAATATTGCGCTGGCGCTGGCAGCAGCCGAAGGCGATGCCGCGCTGCGCCAGGCTGTTCGCACGCTGTATTACTCCAGTGTGGTGCGCAAACAATCACTGCCGAGCATTATCCAGGCCTTGCTGGCTTTATTCGATGAAGAGAGGGTCAACGACGGGTTGCGCGTGATGGCGCGCGCGCTGGCGGATGATATCGCCGCCCACCGGCCCTCGGTGCCGAGCATCAGGCTGCGTACTCTGTTGAGCGGGCTTCAAGGCTGCACCCAGTTGAGCAGCCTTTTGCACAGTTGCCGGTGGTTTATTGAGCGATTGTCATCCCGCGAACGGCAGGCCGAACTGTCGCCAGTCTCCCTGTTGCAACGTCTGCTGGGGTATGCGGGCACGGGCATCGATAGCGATGAGGTGCAAAGCCTGAGTCGTGAGTTGGGTGGCGAAAACCTTTCCAGTCAACTGGTCTTGCTCAATCAAGTTTATCCGTTGATTCAGCGTCTCCCGTTGGCCGTTTGGAGTGACCCTGCAAGCCGTCAGGACGCATTGCAGTCTTTTTTGAGCCTGATGGGTGAACACACTCAGAGCGAAGGTATCGTCCAGCTGTCGGCAGGGCTGACGAGACCGATTCGATGAGGCTCGTCAAATGGCTCAGTAAAGGCCCTGGCAATGTGGCAAGCCCGGGCGAAGTGCTCGGGGCCGTGGCGGTGCAGGGCATTGTTTTTATCTTTATCGTGCCCTTGCCGACCTGGCTGGTGGATGTGCTGATCGCGCTCAATATGTGCCTGGCCAGCCTGTTGATCGTGCTGGCGCTTTATCTGCCCAACCCTTTGGCATTTTCCACATTTCCTGCACTTTTGCTGCTGACCACGATGTTTCGTCTGGCGTTGTCGATTGCCACGACCCGCCTGATCCTGCTGGAGCAGGATGCGGGCGAGATCGTCGAGGCCTTTGGCAACTTTGTGGTGGGGGGGAATCTGGCGGTGGGGCTGGTGATTTTTCTGATCATCACCATCGTCAATTTCCTGGTGATTACCAAGGGTTCGGAACGTGTCGCTGAAGTGGCGGCGCGCTTTAGCCTGGATGCGCTGCCGGGCAAGCAGATGTCCATCGACAGTGACCTGCGTGGCGGGTTGATCGATGGTGCACAGGCCCGATACAAGCGTGACCAGTTGTCCCGGGAAAGCCAGATGTTCGGTGCCATGGACGGCGCCATGAAGTTTGTCAAAGGAGACGCCATCGCAGGCCTGGTGATTGTGCTGATCAATATCCTCGGCGGGTTTTCCACGGGGGTAGTGCAACACGGGATGAGTGCTGGCGAGGCCATCACGCTGTATTCGGTATTGACCATCGGTGATGGTCTGATCGCGCAAATTCCGGCGCTGTTGATTGCCTTGACCGCGGGGATGATCATCACCCGTGTTGCCCCCGACGACCAATCGCCAGGCGGGCATGTCGGGGCACAAATCGGCCAGCAGATAACCCGTGAACCCAAGAGCTGGATGATCGCATCGGCGGCCATGCTGGCCTTCGCCGCCCTGCCGGGAATGCCCGCCCCGGTGTTTGGCTTGATTGCCCTGTGTACGTTTGCGCCGGGTTTTTACTGGTGGTCGCGAAGCCGCAAGGCTGAGGCGTTGGAGCCGGCGCAAGCAGTGCAGGTGGCCCCTGAACACAACGGCGACGAAGATCTGAGAGTGTTTGATCCGACACGCCCGTATCTGCTGCAGTTCGCCAGTGCCCATCAAAGCCTGGAGCTTACTGAGCGGCTGATTCACGGGATTCGTCAGGTGCGCAACAGTATCGTCACCCGTATCGGGGTGACACTTCCCAGTTTTGAAATCGAATACAGCGACGTGCTGCCCGAGGATGAGTTTCGCTTTTGTGTTCACGAAGTGCCCACGCTCAAGGCGACTTTTGATGAACGACGGGCCGTGGCACGGGACAGTGTCACGGATGCTCCTCAGAGTGCTCTCAGAGGCAGCGAGCAAAGAGATGAACGGGACTGGCTATGGCTGAACCCCGGTGATCCGCTGCTGGCCCGGGAGGGCGTCGAGTCGTTCAGTGCCCATGCCTTGATTGTTGAGCGCATGCGTCAAGCCATGATGATCAGCGGGCCGCAATTTTTGGGGTTGCAGGAGAGCAAGTCGATTCTCGGCTGGCTTGAGCACAGCCAGCCTGAGCTGGTTCAAGAGTTGCAGCGGATCATGCCGCTGTCCCGGTTCTCTGCCGTTCTGCAGCGCCTGGCCAGTGAAGGCGTACCCCTGCGGGCGGTACGCCTGATTGTCGAAGTGCTGACCGAACATGGCCAGCACGAGCGCGAAGTGTCAGCGCTGGCGGACTATGCGCGGATTGCCCTGAAGTCGCAGATCTATCATCTGTACAGTCAGGCTGACGGTCTGCATGCCTGGCTGTTGTCTGCCCATAGCGAAAACCTTTTTCGCGAGGCATTGCGCCAAACCCAATCGGGCGTGTTCTTTGCCCTGGACAATGAGCACAGTACGCAACTTGTGGCGCTGCTCAAGGAGGCTTTTGCACCGCGCAAGTGCGACGCAAGCGTATTGCTGGTGGCGCAGGATCTGCGCAGCCCGTTGCGCACGCTGTTGTTCGATGAATTCAACCATGTGCCGGTCATGTCTTTCGCCGAGTTGACCGGCTCGGCCAAGGTCAAGGTGCTCGGGCGTCTTGATCTGCAATTCGACGGTGTGCTGCGCGAGGCCGTGTCTTGAGTCCGGGGCATGGCTTACCTGATGGCGCAACCGTGGTGTTCGATTCGCAGCAGCCTGGCCTGTTGTTCGAGTTGCGAGTGCTGAGCGGTTTGCATGAGGGGGCTGCACTGCCTTTGTTCGGTGAATGCTGGAGCATCGGTGCCCATCAAGATGCCGACCTGGAGTTGTACGACCCTGGCGTTGAAGCCAGGCATGCCCGGTTGCACTGTGTGGACGGGCGCTGGACAGTGCAGGCGCAGGAAGGTCTCTTGCAGGATGAAACCGGCACTGCCCGGGCACAGATTGCCGATCTGGCTGCGGGTAAGGCGTTCGCCATTGGCGGGATACGCTTGTGCATCGCCAATACGCAAAGTGCCTGGGTGGATGAGCTGGCAGAAGTAACCAGGGTGCAGAGCGAAACGGCCGCCGCGCGCTCGGGCATGGTGCCTGCGCGCCGCCCTGGCAAGTGGCTGGCGCTGGCCCTGAGCGTGTCGGTGCTGATATTGGCGGCACAAGTCTGTCAGCCTTCAAACACGGCACAGGCACTTTCTCCGAAGCCATTGGCTGTCAGTGACAGGCGTCAGCTTGCAACAACGTATCAGGTCCATCAGCAATTACTCAAGATGTTGATCGAGCGTGATCTGGACAACGCCATCCGGCTGCAGATGGTTGATGAGCAAATCATCCTGGACGGTGATGTCGGCAAAGACTCGCTGGCACTGGTCTCGCGGATGCTCGATCGCTTCGAGGCGCAGTTTGAAACGCCGGTTGCGATCATTAATCAGGTCCAGGAAATCAGCACGGTACTGCCCTTCAGGATCGTCCAGATAATCGGTGGCCAAAAGGCCCATGTTGTATTGGCCGACGGGCGTAGGCTGTTTTTTGGTGACGAAGCGCAGGGTGTGCGCCTGACTGCGATCGACAACCGCCGAGTACTGTTTGAAGGCGCGCAGCGCTATGAGGTGAGCTGGTGAACGGCACGATTGCTGAGCGCCTTGAGCGCTGGCGGCAACGCCAGTTCACGCACCTGGCGGGTTTTTCACCGGTGACCCTGAGCGGTCGGCTCCTGCGGATCAATGGCATGCTGCTGCAATGCTGCCTGCCCCAGGCCCGCATTGGCGAGCTGTGCCGGGTTCAGGCAGGGAGCAACGCATGGATACTGGCAGAGGTCATCGCCTGTGATCAGCAGGACGCCACCCTCAGTGCTTTGGCGAGCCTCGAAGGTATAAGCGCAGGAGCGGCCGTTGAACGCTTGGGGGCTGTGCATCAGGTTCGCGTCGGCAATGATCTGCTGGGGCAAGTGCTCGACGGGTTTGGCCGACCGCTTGCCGGGGGCGACGGGGGGGGCTTTTCCTGGAGGCCTTGTGAGGAGGCCAATGCAGTTGTATGCGAAGCCCCCTTGCCCACTCAGAGGCCGCGCATCGGTCGCGCTTTGCCAACAGGGGTACGGGCCATCGACGGGTTGTTGACCCTGGGTGAGGGCCAGCGGGTCGGGCTGTTTGCCGGTGCCGGTTGTGGCAAGACCACCCTGCTGGCCGAAGTCGCCCGCAACGTCGAGTGCGATGTGATCGTGTTTGGCCTGGTTGGCGAGCGCGGTCGCGAGCTGCGTGAGTTTCTTGACCATGAGCTGGATGAGGGGCTGCGGGGCAAAGCCGTGCTGGTGTGCGCAACCTCTGATCGCACAAGCATGGAGCGTGCGCGGGCAGCCTTTACCGCAACTGCTCTGGCCGAAGGTTTCCGACGCAAAGGCCGGCGGGTTTTATTGTTGATCGACTCATTGACGCGCTTTGCCCGCGCTCAGCGGGAAATCGGTCTGGCCGCTGGCGAACCCTTGGGCAGAGGCGGGTTGCCGCCCTCGGTTTACAGCCTGTTGCCACGTCTGGTAGAGCGCGCAGGCCTGACTCGCGAGGGGTCTATCACCGCGATCTATACCGTACTCATCGAGCAGGACTCCATGGGCGATCCGGTAGCCGATGAGGTTCGATCCTTGCTGGACGGGCACATTGTGTTGTCCCGCAAACTGGCAGAGCGCGGTCACTATCCGGCGATAGATGTGCTGGGCAGCCTGTCACGGATCCTGAGCAATGTGGCTGCGCCAGAACATATGCAAAACATGGCCGCGTTCAGGCGATTGCTGAGCGCGCATCAGCAGATCGAACTGCTGCTCAGGCTGGGTGAGTACCAGGCGGGCAACGATGCCCTGACCGACCTGGCCGTCGAGAGCCGCCAGCGTGTGGAGGCCTTTTTGCGTCAGGACTTGCGCGAGCCTGCAACGTTTCAGGAAACCCTGGAGCACTTGAGCGAGTTGACTGCCCATGTGCCCTTCTGAAAACCGCCCGCCTGCCACCGAGCCCTTGCGGCGCCTGCGCCAACATCGGGCCGATCGGGCTGAGCATTTGTTGCACATCAAACGTATGGAGCTGCGAGCCCTTGGCCTGAACATTGAGCAGGCCCGTTCGGCGGTTGAGCAGGCCAGGCAAAACGAAAACCGGCAGCAAGCCGAACTGACCGGCCGCTATCAGGGGCAGGTGGTGTCGCCCAGGACCCTGTCGGGCTGGGACGAGTCACAGCGCCAGTGGGCGGCTCAAACAGCGCAGCAGGCAAGTGCCTTGCAAGCGCTGCTCGAGCAGCAGCGCGTGGTTGCGATCCATGTCGAGAGTGCCCGCCAGTACGCGGGTGAATGCCAGAGAAAGGTCGAAAAACTTCTGGAATTGTCGATGTTGCTGGCAGAGGAGGCGGGATGGCCGAGTCATCAGGAGTAAACCCGGTGCCGTTGCCATTGGCCCGGTATCAGCCTGCCGCCCCGGCGCGCGCAGCCGACTGCAAACTGTTTGCAGACAGCCTGGCAGGCGCGGATAGGGGCTTGGCACAGGTGTTGTCCGAGGCACTGATGCCCCGTGCACCGGGGGCAGGGCCATGGCCAGTGCAATTTGTGCTGCATCTGGCACATCGCGGGCGGGTCAGTGTCAGCGCCCGTTATGAACATCATGGCTGGCTGATCATTTTAAAGGCGCAGCAATCCGCCACCCGACAATGGCTCTCCCGTCAGCAGCAACCCTGTCAACGGCGTCTGGCCCGTGCCTTGGGGCAGGTCGTCAGGATCCGGTTACTGCAGGAGTGCCAGTGATGACGGTAGCGCCGATCACCTTGCCACAGCTGGACGCAACCACGGTCCAGGCCTGTTGGCGGTTGGGTCGTGGCCTGCGCTATTCATTTCAGGTCGCAGGCGAGCCCGGTGAGCTTTTGCTGGAACCGGGGCGGGCGCCAGGGGGTGGTGCGTGTGTCTCGTTCGAGAGCCGCTGCGGGGTCTTTACGCTCAGTGATGCAGGGCCCTTGCTTAGCCTGTTTGGCGAGTGCCCGGTGGTGCTGGCCGAGACCGGCAACGATCCCCAGTCATGGTTTTGGGCGCACTTTGAGCAGCGCATGAGTGCGCAGTTGAGGGCGCTTTTTGGCTATCTGCGGCCCCTTGCCGACAGGCAGGTGGGCGCATTCGAGTGCTGCCTCAGTGTAGTGCTGGGCCCATCGCGAAGTGTCGGCCGATTGATGCTGGCGGCCCACAGCCTGTTGGCGCTTTGCGAGGCGGGGCAATGGCAGGCAGTCAAGGCGCCGTTGCCCGATTGCTTTGCCGTGCCTGTGCCCGTGGTGCTTGGCTATCTGCCGTTGACGGTTGAGCAGTTGCGCAGGGTACGACCAGGCGACGTGCTGGTGCCGGAGCGCCTGTTGTTCAGCGGTGATGGCGTGGGGCAGTTGAGGATTGGGCGGTGGCGGATCACATCGCAAATTGATGATGAAGGCGGGCGTCGTTGCCTGACCGTGTGTGCTCTCGAGGAGTCGGCTGTGGAAGAGGTGATGTTTGCGGGTACGGACGTTGAACGGCATAAAGGCAATGAGCCGTTTGAAACCTTGCAGGTAGAGCTGAGCGTGCGCTGTGGCGCACTCAAGTTGAGCCTGGGTGAGCTGCGCCAGTTGGCCCCCGGCATGGTGTTGAGCATCGAGGGCTATGACACGGGCATGGCCGGGTTGTATTACGGCGACCGGCCGATCGGTCACGGGCAGTTGGTGGAGGTTGAGGGGCGCCTTGGCCTGCAACTGTCGCGCATCAGTTTTTCGCAATGACCGTTCAAGGGATCGATCCCTTTCTGCTGGCGCTGTTTCTCGGCGGCCTGTCACTGATGCCCATGCTGCTGATGGTGTGCACCGCCTTCCTGAAAATCTGCATTGTGTTGATGATTACCCGCAACGCCATTGGTGTGCAGCAGGTGCCGCCGAGCATGGCCCTTTATGGAGTTGCCCTGGCTGCAACGATGTTTGTCATGGCACCGGTGGGGTATGAAACCGCCCAGGCCCTCAAGCAGACGCCGCTGGATATGAGCAGTGTGCAAGCCTTGCAGGAGAGCGGGGAGGAGGCGGTAAAGCCCTTGCGGGCCTTTATGGCACGCAACACTGCTCCCGATGTGCTGACCCATCTGCTGGATAACACTGCGCGTCTATGGCCTGCGCAACTGGCGCAAGAGGTCAAGCGTGACGACCTTATCCTGCTGGTACCGGCATTTGTGCTGTCGCAGCTACAGGCAGGGTTTGAAATCGGTTTTCTGATTTACATCCCCTTTATCGTGATCGACCTGATCGTCTCGAACCTGTTGTTGGCGCTGGGCATGCAGATGGTCTCGCCCATGACCCTTTCATTGCCGCTCAAGCTGTTGCTGTTTGTGCTGGTTTCGGGTTGGACACGTCTGCTCGACAGTCTGTTCCTGTCCTATCTGTGAGGCGTCCATGGAGCCGATTTTGCTGTTCAAGCAGGGCATGCTGCTGGTGGTGGTGCTGTCTGCGCCACCGCTGATCGTGGCTGTAGCGGTGGGTGTGCTGACCTCGCTGGTGCAGGCGCTGATGCAGGTACAGGACCAGACGCTGCCCTTCGGCATCAAACTGGTTGCAGTGGGCGTCACGTTGGCGCTGACGGGGCGCTGGATCGGGGTTGAGCTGATTCAATTGATCAACCTCACCTTTGACATGGTCGCCCGCTCGGCGCTTTAGAGGGAACAGCCGATGGCCCCACAGATTGCGTTTCTCGAATACCTGCCCAGCCTCGCCATTGCGATGGCGCGCCTGTATCCCTGTTTTTTTCTGATCCCGGCATTCTGCTTCGAACATGTGCGCGGCATGCCCCGGCATGTCATCGTTTTTGCGCTGGCCCTGATACCTGCCCCGGGTATTTATCACGCCTTGTCGGGCGTGAATTACACCCTGCTGGCGCTCGGCGGTCTGATGCTCAAAGAGGCCATGCTGGGCTTTTTGCTGGGCATGCTGCTGTCCATGCCGTTCTGGCTGTTCGAGTCGGTAGGGGGTTTGCTCGATAACCAGCGTGGTGCCCTGATCGGCGGGCAGCTCAACCCTTCGCTGGGGGCGGATGCCACACCTGTCGGGCACCTGTTCAAGCAACTGAGCATTTTTTTGCTGATGGTCACCCTCGGGCTGGGCAGCTTGACCCGGGTGATCTGGGACAGCTACCTGATCTGGCCCCCCACGCTCTGGTTACCGACCATTGCTGCGGATGGTTTTGCCGTGTTTCTTTCTTTGCTCGGCGATACCTTCACGCATCTGCTGCTCTACGCCGCGCCCTTTATTGCGCTGTTGTTGTTGATCGAATTCGCTGTTGCCCTGTTGAGCCTCTACAGCCCGCAGTTGCAGGTATTTGTGCTGTCGATGCCGGCCAAAAGCCTGGCCGGGCTGGGCTTTCTGCTGCTCTACCTGCCACAACTGGAGGAGCTGATCGTGGGACGGATGAGTCTGCTGGGGGATCTTGGGCACGCACTGGGCCAGCTCTTCAAAGTAGGTGAGTCATGAGCGATTCGGGTGAGAAGAAATATGACGCCAGCCAGAAAAAACTGCAGGACCAGCGCAAAAAAGGCCAGGTTGCGCAAAGTCAGGACATCGCCAAACTGCTGACGCTGGCGGTTATCAGTGAGGTCGCCTTGATCACGGCTCAGAACAGCCTGCAGCGTTTTGGCCAATTGCTGATGCTGCCCGTTTCACTGGTCGGGCAACCCTTTGGTCATTCGCTGCAGGCCGTGTTCGTCGAGGCGGGTTACCTGTTTTTTGACTTCGCCTTACTGATGACCGGCGTTGCAGTCTTGATGAAATTAATCAGCAGCTGGCTGCAATTCGGCTTTCTGTTTGCCCCTGAAGTCCTGATCCCGGACTTCAACCGGCTCAACCCGGTCAATCAGGCCCGGCAGATGTTTTCGGCCCAGTCACTGTTGACCCTGCTCACCGGCCTGATCAAGGCACTGCTGATCTGTGCGGTGCTTTACCGAGTGATCGGGCCTTCCCTGGGGGCGTTGGTCGGGTTGGTCAACGCTGACTTGCCGGGCTATATCGTCGCGCTGATCGCCTTGTTCCGGCATTTGCTGCATGTGTGCCTTGGCCTGCTGCTGGTGCTAGCAGTGGTTGACCTGGCGTTGCAGCGGTATTTTTTTGCCCGGCGCATGCGCATGACCCATGTCGAAGTGGTCAAGGAGTACAAGGGCATGGAAGGTGACCCACATACCAAGATGCTGCGTCGGGCACTGGCCCAGGAGCTGGCCCATGAAGAGCCTGTGGCCCCGACTCCGCCGTTGGAAGAGGCCGACATGCTGCTGATCAACCCTACGCATTTTGCCGTGGCGCTGTACTACCGGCCGCCACAGACGCCTTTGCCGACCGTGATTGCCAAGGGGGCTGATGCCCGGGCACGGCGAATGATCGACAGGGCACGGGCAGCAGATGTTCCGGTGATTCAGTGTGTGTGGCTGGCTCGCACGCTGTATGGCATCGAGACCGGGCATTGCATCAGCCGCGAGACCCTGCAGGCGGTTGCGCTGGTCTACCGCACTCTGCGAGAACTGGATGATGACGAGCGCCGTGAAGTCATCGAGTTGGCGGAACTTGAGCAACGCTGATCGGGGCAGGAACCGGGCGCTATTACATGGTCACTCACTCTTCATCAGCCAGTCAGAGTTGAGCAGTCATGGACGTCAATTTTTTTGAACCCGCAAAGCCAGCGCCGTCAGAAATGCGCGGCACAGCCTCCCCGAACACTTCTGGCCCCACCGAATCGGTGCAAATGACCGGTTTTCGTCATTATCAGCAGCCCTCTCTGGCATTCAGCGCCAGCCTGGTTGAAGGAAAAGTCGTGACCCAAGGCTCGTATGTGGGCCAGGACATTGCCGCCCAACTGAATCAGTTGTCCAGGCCGTTCAAGCAAGATGCCACTTACGCAGGCCCTGCCCGGAACCTGCGAATCAGGGACGACAAATTTAATATATTTCATATCCAGTCCACCCCTGCGGCCGCTGCAGTACTTAAAAGCAGTCTTCCCCTGAGTTTTTACCCGTCGCCCCCGATCAATCCCGGGCGTGCCCATCTGGGGCAGATAAGCGGTGTGCAAACAACCGCCGAAGGCGGCCAGTTTCGTGTGGTCGAGCAACGCCTGTACCGGTTAGAAGCACAGACGCTTCGTTGGTTGCCCGACAAGGACGAGGCCCGATACAGCCGTATTGGCTTGAGTGCTCAAGGGCAACTGATGAAAGTGCCGCAGGGGGTCGCAGACATGAGCATTGATGGTAAAACGCAGGCGAGCCTTGAGGGTTTCACGCTAAAAATCAGCCGCGACACAGCCGATGCTGCTCTTTGTCTTGTTCCCGTCAACGAGTCGGGTAAACCGGTGCAACTGGCGCATCTGGGGCTGGCGGGTGATGTGCTGTACGCCTCGACACCTCAGGGTGAGTTTTTGTGCGCGAACCTGCGCAATGCCGAAGACGGGCAATTGGTCATGCGCCCTGAACCACTCGATAATCTTGAGCAGCTGCATCAGGGTGCAGTCAGCATCAAGGGCTTTATGCATGATGATCAAGGCCGGCTCAACGCCCTTGTCCTCGACTCCCGCCGCCAGTTACACAGCACCCCTTTGAGCCATGGCCCTGATCAGGCATCGGGCTGGAACCTCAGTGATGTGATCCTCAGAGTGAACGACACAGGTTTGCCCGAGCCAGGGCTGCAGACACTCGCCGGTAGTGTGGACCTTGGGCCGCGGGGCAAGGTTGCGCTTGAGGGCAACACATTGCTGTGCTGGAACGAGCGCTCACAGCAATGGGATAAAAGCGCTCACCACAATGTGGAGCGACTGGAGCGTGGCCTGGATGGTCGCGCTTATGTATTGCAAGGTGCAGAGCTGAAAGCGCTGGCAATCCATAAAACGCGGGATGCTGCGTACAGCGGTGCCAGTTATGACCTGACACCTGTTAATGATGCTCATGCCCATATCAACCTTGGTGGCGCCATGGTTGAGAATAACGAGCGAAAGATCACCGGTTTTGCTATCGATAACGCCAGGCAATTTGTAACGCTTGATGCTGAAAACAAGCTGATTGCCCACGTCAACGGAAAGGCCAGGGTCTTGACCTTTACCCGGCCTAAAGAGCTTGTGGCGCTGGCACTTGACCGTCAGGGAGATCTGTATGCACAGACCGGCGCCGGCGAACTGCTCAAGCTCGACAAGGCTCACTGGCAAACCCCTTGCACCTCAGCGCTCACCTGGACTCCCGTGCCGGTGCCGGACAATGCGCCGGTCAAGTCGTTGCGTATGGGAGCAGGTCAGCAATTGATCGTCAGCTGGGGTGAAAACAATGCGCAACAAAAAAGATGGGGTGAACACTATCGGCAGTTGATTGTTTCAGCGGATGGTGACCCGCAATGGAAACCTTTAACGGCACACTCAAACACCCCCGCGAGATCACTGGGTACGGTGTTGGGCAACGCTGAGTTGAAGAGTCAGGACAACGGCACCTCCTGGGCCGTGACCTCCGATTGTTTTGGCCACAAGACTGAAGCCCTGTCGGTTGATCGTGGGGTTATTAAAAGTGCTTTAGCCCATTTTCATCCTGTTCAGGGGATCAAGAATATCGGCCTTGGTATCCAGCATGATGTTAAAGGGCGACGCGGGCTGGCAGACCTCTACGCGGATGTGCGGGAACTGCAGGGGCTATTGCGTACGCTGGCGAGCGTGACACCCCGTACGATGGATATTTCAAGTCGCCTTGACCGCCTGGGCGAGGGCAAGCCAACCCAGGCCCTGGCCACAAAACTCAAGCGTTTTATGAGTCAGGTAGAAGAGTGCAGCGTGCAATTGGCCAGGCGATTGGGCGACATCAAGGGAGCCCGTGTGATCCCGGATTATCTGCCCACAACGAGTGGCAAACCCACTGAAGGCTCAGCGAGCAACCTGTCCCGAATTCGCCAGTCCTTCGAGAATATGGGCTCTTCAAAGTCTGATATCACAGCGGCCTTGCTGCGCAGTTACGAAAAACAGGGTGTTTGTTTGTCGTTGCACGACGCTGGCCTGAAACGTGATTTGAGCAATTCGACCGGGCTGATCGAGAGCGATTTGATTCAGCACGCCCGCACACTTTTCAGGCTGGTCAAACTGGTCGACCGGCTGGAGGGTAAAGCGCCTGATCAGGCCGAAATAACAGCCCGCCTGGAGAGTGCGATAGAGGACTATCAAAGCAGCCCGGTACACAAGAAAACATCGCAGAACATCAATGGATTGAAGCAGGCAGAAACGCTCTATAACAACTTCAAGTTGTTGGCCAGGGACTTGGGTACCCCGGGATCAGCGCTCAATTTTCATATAACCACTACCTTGGGGCTCAATCCACAAGAGACGGTCAAGCAGGCTCTGCTGCAATGCATTCAAAAGTCTGAAAGCGGCCAGTCAGTTGCATCGAGCCGGAGCAAAACCTTATCGGCATCCCTGTTCTTACTTCCAGTCCCGTTGCTTGAAATCATAGGGGGTGTTTCAAGAGACAATACCAACGGCATAACGCTGACTCGAACCGATCAGGGGGTCAGCGTTGACATCAATATGGGCACTGGCCATACCGTCACTGGTTCTGTAGGCGTCGGTAACATGTTGCTTCCCTCCGAGGTGCCACTCGAAGGCCGGCTCAGGGTAGGGGCTGAGACTACATTGGCGTTGACGCATGAAAACGAGCAAAGCGTCAGCTTTGATATCAGGGAGGCAGATTTTCCCGCAATGATGGCCATCCTCACCGGGGAGAAAGGGAACGTTTTCGACTTGCTGGATCTTGGCAGCAATCACAAGAGCGGCACGAGCTCGAAAAACGCTTTGGACTTGAGTGTTTCCGCTCATGTGCAGCCCCGCTTTCACATGTTGATGCCGGAAACCTCGAATACACCTGGTGGCCTGGTACGTACTATGGTGAATGCGGGGGGGGGGCTTCAACTGTTTCATGTTGATCAACGCAGCGCTGTCGTCTTGGGGCAGGATGAAATAACCCGGGCCCAAAGCGTGAATACCCAATGGTTAGCCAGAGGCAGTGCCTCTTTAGGTATGGCGCCGGCCAATGGCGCCTTGTGGACTCAGCTCGGTGCCGATGGACCTACGTGGGTGCCGTATATCACGAGTGATTCTTCGTTCACCCTGGGGTTTGATCGCAGTGTTGCCCGCAGCATGCGTTTTACCTTCAAGCAGCCTGCTGTGATCGATCAGGCGCAAGTCAATGGATTACGCGATGCCTTGTCCCGGCATTCTGCGCCACTCAAGCAACACCTGACCTCGTTTGCAGCACAGGGCCCACTGGTGGAGCAACTGCAACATCTGCATCGTCTATTCATTCAGCTACCGTCACCCGCTACCCGTTCTGAAGAGCACCATGCCCTCAATGAACAGCTGCAAACCTGCCTTCACCAGGAGGCGCTGGCCGCACAAGGTCGGCGAGCACTCAAATCAGTTGAAAGAACGGTTTCCTATGTGGGGGTAAAAGGTGGCCCTGACCATGAGTGGCTGAATGACGCTGCGCCTGCTAACAAGGCGGCAATTCTCCGGCTGTTTGCCCAGCAGCCACAATTCGAGCGGATCATCAACGACCTGGAAAGCAGCCAGGGCACCTCGGTAGTGATCAGGCTGGAGGTCAAGCCGAAGGTGCTGCGCATGATTGACAATCAGATAGGGGATGGGCCTAACGCCATAAATGATGTGCAAAAGGCCCTGGAAAACCCGGACAACCTGCGGGTTAAAACCTTGGCTGTAAGCTATACGGCAACTAGAACCGACGCTATGAAGACCCCCATTCCTCTTGTGGCCTACTCCAGCAGGGCAGCCTTGAGCAATTCCTGCAAACTCCTCAACATTGAGTTGAAATACGGTATGGATCAGAACACTCCCTTGCGCGTTGAGTTCAAGGATACGTTGCCCTCGGCTCGTATTCGGGAGCTGAATCCCGAGCAGCTTGACCAAAAGATCCGGCATGGCCGCAGCCCTTTGATGTAATGACAATACCGGCCTGGCTGATAATCAGACAGGCCGGTACATGGGGGTGGGGGCTAAGACTCTGCGCAGGATTGGATGCGTGGGTTTGAATGTCTTCAGATCACCGGGGCAATGGGTCGTTGCACGGTTGATCTAGGGTTCCAGAGGCACAACGTGATGGTCTGAACGTTCAGCATACGAGCCTGTATCTGTACGCATGTGTGGTGGCCACCAGATCACCAGCGTCCTGGCGCTGGAGGCCGGGCGCGCGCACAGGTCTGTACGGCAATCCGAGGTGCAGCCTTGCAACAGTCCAGCCAGGGCCGCCGCCATGGCAACTGCGATCAGCCGAGTCATGGCGCGACCTCCAGCAATGATGGCCGAGACACGCTTGATTGTTCGTCGGGCTCGGGTGCTCGTGTCGCGATAAACACCTCCGCACGTTCGCCGGGCGCCAGCCACGGAGTCGGCCAGACACTCACCGCCAAGGTGCCGGCAGTGCTGCAATCACGTTCATCGACGCGCACCCGGCTCTGGCTCTGGTTGTGCAATACCAGTACGGCCACGTTGTAGTCCTCACTTTCGTACCACTGATGACGCTCGGTATCGACCTTCAGAGACGTGAACGCTTTGCACAGGCTGCCCGTCCGGGTCGGCATCGGCATCGCTGTGAACCGGCCAGGCACGTGGCCCGTGACCAGTTGACGGAACACCCGGGTAATATCGGAGCGCTGAATCACTGGCTGCTTCGCATCACGCCGTCTCAATGGGGTCAGCGCTGCCTCCAGTTGCGCCTGATCCGATTGTGGCAGGTAGCGGGCAGGGTTGGTCTGGTCGCCAATCAGGCGGGGTGTCAGGATAAACAGCCGCTCACGGCGATTTTTAGTGTTCTGCGTGGACGAAAACAGCAGCTTGCCCAGCCATGGGATATTTCCCAATACAGGGACTTGATTGCGGCTGTCGACCTCTTCAGCGACATGAAAACCGCCGATGACCAGGGATTGTTTTTCGTGGATCACTGCCTGGGTACTGATGTTGCCTTTGCGAACATCCGGTGTGGAATGCTGCCCTGTGTTGTCGGCAAAGGTGCCGTCTTCGATATCGATGATCAGGTGAATCTGATTGGCGCCACTGGCTTCGATTACCCGGGGTATGACCTGGAAACTGGTGCCGGTGGTGACCGGCATGATGTTGGCCACGCCCTCACCGACGGCCTGGATATATTGCGTGCGATTGAAATCGATAACAGCGGGCTGGTTTTCCAGGGTCATGATCGAGGGGTTGGATACCACCGTTGCCAGCCCGCGGGCTTCAAGCGCCTTGATCTCGGCTGCAAAACGGTCAGCCTGGATCATGGACACGGTTGTCGGGGAAGTGCCAGACAACCCAGTAGCCATCCCGAAACGGCCGCTCTGAAAGCCCCATTTCGTCCCCAGTTCGTTGAGTTGGGTGCGGTTGATATCGAGAATCACGGCGTCTATTTCCACGAGTTTGCGCGGGACATCGAGCTTGGCGATCAGTGCCTGATAGAGCGTCCCGCGTTCGCTGGCGTCGTAGATCAACACGCTGTTGTTACGTACATCGGCCTCCACGCGGATGGCGTTCAGGCCTGATGATTTCAAATCGGCGGTGAGCGCGGGCAGTGGTGGATTGCTTGAATAAGGCATGGGGGAGGCCGTGCCGGATACTGGCGAGGGGCCGGTGGAGGGAGCAGCGAACGGGCTCGATGACTTGGTATCGAGCAACCCGCGCAACAAGCTGGCGATACCGGGCACACTCAGTTTTTCGCCCCGATAATCGATCTGCCGGTCTGCCGCATTGGCGAACTGCAGTGTGAAAGTCAGCACATCCTGTTTATTGGCGGGTTCTGCCCGTTTGCGACTGAACTGCCTGATCTGCTCGATATAGCGTTTGGGCCCGGACACCAGTACCACGCCGATATCCGGCAACTCGCCCCAGCCGAAACGCTCATCCAGCAGGCCTATCCGGGTCAGGGCCTGCTTCAGATCGGCAATGGTATCGTCCGCAACTTCAAGGCGGCTCGTGGTCTGCTGGTCAAGCGAACTGATGTAGAGCGTGTTGTTATGCACAAACCACTGGAAACGGTGTTCCAGTGCAAGCCGCTCCATTAAACCGGTGAGCGTGTCGGCGCGTAGCTTGCCGTTTACGACGCCTTGAAGCGCGCCATCAATCTGTAGTTGCAGGCCCACGGTATGGGCAAAGGCCCCTAGAAAATCAGGCACTGACAGGTTATTGGCTTCATGGGCATAAGGCGTTTTTTGCCACTCCTGTGGAACGGCGGCCATCGCCCCGTTGGCTAGCAAAAAAAGAGCTGGCAACAGGGTCCGTTGCAAGGAGTGCTTGAACCTGAGCATCACTGCACGGCATCAATAATGCTTTTGGTCAGGCTGTGCTTGAATCGGGTTTGCTCGTTGATCGAGAAACTGGCAATGGCCATTTTTTGTGAAGCGTCGAGGAAGCGCTGCATGTCTTCGGGGCTTGCTTGATTGTTCAGGGCGATCTCCTCCAGTTTTTTTTGGGCCTGGATAAAGCGGGTGTCAATGCGACGCTGAATGCTTTCGAACGAAGCCATAGAACCTCCATCAGTCAATACTCACCACTCAGTGGTAGCTCCTGCCGGATCAGTTCCATCAGTGGTCATGGGGATCAGCAGCGCCTTGAGCGTTGTGGCCCAGTCAATGCGCAGGTCGTGTTGCGCAGTGACCAGCACCAGAGCGAAGGGGTCGAGGCGTTCATCTGCTTGCAGTTGCCATGCGGTATCCGGGCGGGTGCTTAGCCACTGCCGTACAGGTGCAAGCATCTGCGGGTGGCAGCGCAGGGTTGCATTCAATGGCGGGCATTGGGCTGGCAGCAGTTGCGCCAGCAAGGCATTGATTCGCATCTGTGGCGGCACCTCACCGAGCAATCGCTCCAGAGCCTGATTGACCACTTGCGAGGCGCTGGTTTCAATCGCTTGGCACAAGGCGCCATGTTCCTGTTGCCAACGCGCCAGATGGGCATTGGCCTGTTGCCAGAATTCGCTGTGGGCCTTTTGCAGCAGCGTTTCGGCAGCGTTTTCAGCGTTGCTCAGCAGTTCGTCTGCCTGGGCACGTGCCTGGGCCAGCACCTCATTGGCCAGGCCGCAATCGATCAGGGTCTGGCTGCTGATCAGTACCTGGGGCAGCCCGGTTGCGCCTGGCTGCAGCTCAATCGTGCGGCGTGTCAGCATGGTTGTGCCCCTCGTCGCGGGGTCGTGTGTGCCACAACACTGTTTGCCAGAGCGTTCGGAGTTTGGCCGGTGAAATGGCCTGCACCGGTTTTTGCTCCAGCGTTTCGATCCGTGCAGGGGCAAAGCGCAGTCGCAACCTCTGCCAGACCGGTGGTTCGAGCCATGCTCTGAGCAGTTGCAAGGGATCGTCGGCGGGCTCGAGCCAGTCCTGCGGGTGCAAAGCCCTGGCAAGGCGCTGGCACCACAAACGCTGCGTGTCATCCCGTGCAGCAGAAGGTGTAGTGCGGCAGATACGCTCGACCCTTTGCAGCAACGCGTCATAGTGCGCCGGTTGCGCCAGTGCCAGCTGCATCAGGCTGGTTGTGGGCGCACAGGGCAGGCAGGGGGCGATACCCAAGCTCTTGCTGGCGCCTGCATGCTGGTTGCGCAGCAAGGCGGGCGATGCGTCAAGGATCTGCCAGTGCGGATGGGCGTAGCGCCATGGCAAGGCCCACCACTGTACCCAGGCATCAATGTCATTCATGCAGAGCCCTTTTTGCGCAGCTTTAACCATACAACTGGCGTAATGATTGCCAGCAGGCACCCTGTCACCAGTGCAGCGAACAGGCTTTTCCAGAACCCCAGGTCTTGCTGCGGCACCAGAAAAGGTCCGAAGAACAGCAGTTGCTGGTTGTCCTGAAACGCGGCGGCAAGAACAAAAACCGTGGTTATTTTGTGCGGGTTGTCGATTGCCATTGCCATGCCCGGAATGCTGCTGGCAACCATCCGCCGTACCCGCGACTGGATGCCGTCGGGGTCCAGTCTGGCATCGTGTTTGATAAACACCGAAGCGGATGCGGGCTGCACGGCCTCACCTGGCGCCACACGCTCGGGCAGTACCACATGCACGCGCGCGACTATCACCCCGTCAATGCTCGACAGTGTGGCTTCAAGCTCTTGTGACAGCGCATAGATGTAACGGGCGCGCTCCTCAAGTGGCGTAGAAATGACACCTTCCTTGCGAAAAATATCACCCAGTGTGGAGCGCTTTGTTCTGGGCAGGCCAGCCGCCGACAGCGAGTTAATCGCCCGGCTGATAGCTTCTGTTCTGACACGAATGGAAATGCCATTTTTATCGGGGACTTTTTGAGCGTGGACCTGTTTGTCTGCTAGTTCTGCAATGACTGCATTGGCCTCCTGTTCGGAGAGCTGGCTGTGAAGCACCACGCTTTCACCACAACCGGTGACGGCCAGCACGAGCAGGAAACACACGCTCTTGATCAGGCGCGCTGCCATGCGGTTACCTAAGACAGATTGGTGAGTTTTTCGATGGCTTGTGACGTCTTGCTGATCATCTTGGCGCTCAGCACGGTCTCAAGGTGGAGCGCCGACAGGGCCCGGGTGGATTTGAGCATGTCGAGGGGGTCGGTGCTGGTACTGGCTTTTTGCAGGGCCCTTGCGGCGGTACTCGACAGACCCGCTAAAAGTGCAGAGCGCTGTTTGAGTGGGTGGCTGGTCAATTTATCGGATATCTCGGTATTGGTTGCTTTAGTTGCCGTGGCAAGCAAAGAGGCGTTGAACCAATGGATATCGGCCAGTTCGGGGGTGTTCGAGGGTAGTTCAGAGGCACTCAAGACGGCCTGGGGGAGCTTCGAAGGAAAGTGGGTTTTCATTTGAAACCTCAAGCTGTGAGTTGTAGTTGCATGCTTGTGTGGCTGCACGCCCCGATTGGCCGGATGCCCCATTCGAGATGGGGCGGTATGAATAAAATCAGTACGAGATGGCCTTGGCACCTGCAAAGATTGCATTCATTGACTTGCTACTTGAGTCCATTACTCCGGCGGCTATGCCGTTTCTCGTGTCAACTCCCGTTTTGTGCATGGCGGCCGCGGCGGCTTTCCATTCTTGTTCGCGCGCAAAATTCTTTTGCGCTTGGAGGGGGTCGTCGCCAGCAGCGCGCGACATTCCTGCAATCAATCCAATTATTGCTCCAATCATGGTCTGTATCCTCTTGGTTTTTTACAGGAAGGTCAGAACGAAATTTTATTATTTATATATATGTTCGTTTGAGAGTGATCGATATTGTTGGTGTGAGTATTTGCCGGGTTTGCAGGGGGCATTCTTGTGTTTCCAAATCCGCCAAGCGCGTTGAGGACCTGGCTCGCAAAGGGCATTACAAGTGAAAGTAAAGGGAACATGTATGTGCCTCTGTGGTTCGGTATTGGGAGTGCAACAGAACGTCTGTTCGCTATTTAAGTGTCGATATCCATGTGGGCAGTTCCAGTGGGAACTACTCAGTAAATGTCTAATTGTTTCATTCGGTGGTACAGCGTGCGCTTGGCAATCCCAAGTTCGATTACCACAGAATCGATACAATTAAAGTGGCGTCGCAAACAATCTGCGATCAACTGCTTTTCTATTTGTTGCAGGCGCATTTTTAAATTTAGAATTGTGGATTCATGTTCACAGGAAGAGGTATCCAGCGGGGGTAGCCCGAGCACAAAGCGCTTTGCTGCGGAGCGTAACTCCCTGACATTGCCCGGCCAGTCATGACAGATGATCTGTTGTAGCAGCGCAGTGTTCGGTACTGGTATGGATGAGTTGAAATGCCGGGCCTCACGCTGAATAAACTCCATAAACAAGGGGGTAATGTATTCGCGTCGTTCTCGCAAAGGCGGCAAGTGCAGGTTCACGACATTCAGGCGATAGTACAGGTCGCACCTGAAATGACCTTGTGCCACCAACTTCGCAAGGGAGGTTTGGGCCGAGGCAATCACACGCATGTCCACGGGGATGAATGTTGTCGAGCCCAATCGCTCAACACCACGGGTTTCCAGAACGCGCAACAATTTGGCCTGCAAAGTCAGCGGCATGCTGTCTATTTCATCCAGGTACAGAGTGCCTTTATCTGAAGCTTCTATAAATCCTGCTCGTGATTGCAGGGCGCCGGTGAATGCGCCCTGGGTGACACCAAATAACTGGCTTTCCGCCAGACTCTCGGGGATGGCCGCGCAATTGAGTGCGATATAACGACCACGGCGCCCGGATAAGGTATGCAGATGCTCGGCCAATGTATCTTTGCCTGTGCCTGTTTCACCATGAAGCATTATGTCGATATTTTGTGCTGCCGCATTTCTGACAGTAGCGTGAAGTTGTGTGTCATCGGAAAAATATAGGCTTGAAGGCTCTTTGTCCGGGCGAAAGAATCCCATTGAATATACTCCGGCGCCATGTTTTTTTGGTAGGGGAAATTCGCAATGTTAAACAGGTATAAACAACGCTTTTTATTTTATAGTTTGAAGGTGTTGACGGTTTAAACCAAGGCCTGAACTGGCCGCCTGTCGAGAGCTAAAACACATAGACACGGTAAGGATTAGTATTTATTGGCGTAGGGATAGCGTGCCTTACCTCCATGGATCGAACTTCGTGGAGGTAAGGGTAAACGGGTATTTATTCGTATTTTTATTCAGGGTTTTTTCTGCTATCGCCCTGAGTCGTAAATCCGAAGGTCAGAAGGGCGCTTTCAACGGTGCTCAAGTGCTGCATGCACAGCTGCCACGGTGCTGACACAACATCGGCCGATTCATCGCCGGCTACGGGGATGAGTACCGGGTGTTCATCGTCGCTGGCGATCGAGGCGCAGCCTGAAGCAACGTTTGCCAGCCGTTCGTGGAGGGAGGACGGTGCCGGGCCCTGTTCCTTGCGCAAGGCATCGGCAAAGGCTTCTGCAAACAACAGGGAGCTGGCGTATAAACGCACGGCGTGGCGCTCGTAACGGCTGGCAATGTCTTTGACTTCCCGTGATACAAAGCGCCCGCGCAAGGTCCAGCGGGCGGTATTGCGGGCCATGCTGATGCCGTTCTCCAGGGCAATAAGGCTGTCGTGGGCCCTGGAAAATATCTGCACGGCATTTTGAGCCTTGGCCGCATCTTGTCCTTCGAGAGCTTGCAGGCTTTTACCGAATCCCGACGCCAGCTTTTCGAGCAACTCCTTGGCGGAGCTGTCGATAATGCCGATCGGGTTGGGGGTCAGCAGTATCTGGCTGAAAACCAGCCCGACGCATGAGCCCACGACCACATCAAGCATCCGTACCACGCCAGCACTTTCCGGGCCTACGGCCAGCATCAGCACCGCCGATACACCGGCCTGGATGGGCACCACGGCCCCCAGGCCATAGAGTGCCGCGATGGCGATGGCAGAGAAGGTAGCAAAGCCAATACGCACCAACGGGTAAGCATCCGGCAACCACAAGGCGGCTTCGCCTACGATGATCCCGGTGGCGACACCCACCATCAGGCCCACCGCTTGCTTGCCATGACTGGGCAGGCCTGGAGCCAGGCACACCACGGCACTGATTGCGGCAAACACGGGGTGTATGTGACCGAAAAAATGCCGGGCGATAATCCACGCCAGTGCGGCGGCAATGGCTGAGGCCAGGGCGTCTCGCCAGCCCAGGGACCAGCGGGCCTTGATTTTTTCGACTATGGGGTCGGTATAGCGGCTGAGGAATTTGGCGCGGGGAATCATTGAGGCTCCCGATCATGAGGTGAGATGGCGTTAACCATAGACCGTTGTTGCGCCCCGGAGTGCGCCACAAACGCCAGGCCAAAAAAAACCGCGCCTGGGCGCGGTTTTTTATACGTGTGCTGTATTACACGTTGAAACGGAAGTGCAGGACGTCACCGTCTTTAACGATGTATTCCTTGCCTTCCAGACGCCACTTACCGGCTTCTTTCGCGCCCGCTTCCCCGTTGAACTTGATGAAATCGTCGTAGGCGATAACTTCAGCGCGGATAAAGCCTTTTTCGAAGTCGGTGTGGATCACACCGGCTGCTTGAGGGGCGGTCGCACCTACTTTTACTGTCCAGGCGCGAACTTCCTGCACGCCGGCGGTGAAGTAGGTTTGCAGGTCCAGCATTTCGTAACCGGCGCGAATCACACGGTTAAGACCAGGCTCTTCAAGGCCCAGGGCCTCCAGGAACATGTCTTTCTCTTCGCCGTCATCCAGCTCGGCGATTTCTGCTTCGATCTTGTTGCAGACCGGAACAACGATCGCGCCTTCTTCTTCAGCGATAGCCAGCACAACGTCCAGCAACGGGTTGTTCTCAAAACCGTCTTCAGCCACGTTGGCGATGTACATCACCGGCTTGGTGGTCAGCAGGTGGAAGCCTTTGATGATGGCTTTCTCATCTGCGTCCATGTTCTTGATCAGGCTGCGTGCCGGCTTGCCCAGGGTGAAGTGGGCGATCAGCTGTTCCAGCAGGGCTTTTTGGGCTACGGCTTCCTTGTCACCGCCTTTGGCATTGCGCGCGACTTTCTGCAGTTGCTTTTCGCAGCTGTCGAGGTCGGCGAAGATCAGCTCAAGGTCGATGATTTCGATGTCGCGTTTCGGGTCAACGCTGTTGGAAACGTGAATAACGTTTTCGTCTTCAAAGCAGCGGACCACGTGAGCGATGGCATCGGTCTCACGGATGTTGGCCAGGAACTTGTTACCCAGGCCTTCACCTTTCGATGCGCCAGCCACCAGGCCCGCGATATCAACGAACTCCATGGTGGTCGGCAGGATACGCTGTGGCTTGACGATGGCAGCCAGCGCGTCCAGGCGTGGGTCGGGCATCGGCACGATACCGGTGTTCGGCTCGATCGTGCAGAAGGGGAAGTTCTCGGCCGCGATACCGGACTTGGTAAGGGCGTTGAACAGGGTGGACTTGCCGACGTTAGGCAGGCCGACGATGCCGCAGTTGAATCCCATGGTGTTTCCCCTCGGAAAAAGAGTCAGGCCTTCTGGCTGTGCAGGTTTTTCATCGCACGGTTCCATTCCCCGGCGAGGATATCCGGCAGCACGCCGAGGGCAAAATCGATGCTGGCATCCAGTTTTTCCTGTTCGGCGCGTGGCGCACGACCGAGGACAAAGTTGGACACCATGCTGGCGACGCCCGGGTGGCCAATGCCAAGCCGCAGACGGTAGAAATCTTTGTTGTTCCCCAGTTGCGCGATGATGTCGCGCAATCCGTTGTGACCTCCGTGGCCGCCGCCCAGCTTGAGCTTGGCAACGCCTGGCGGGAGATCGAGTTCGTCGTGGGCCACCAATATGGATTCCGGCGCAATGCGGTAGAAACCGGCAAGCGCCGCAACGGCCTGGCCGCTTCGGTTCATATAGGTGGTGGGAATCAACAGACGAACATCCTGACCCTGGTGGCTGAAGCGCCCGGTCAGGCCAAAATATTTGCGGTCTGCAACGAGGTTTACCCCATTGGCTGCCGCGAGACGCTCAACAAAAAGGGCCCCTGCGTTATGCCGGGTCTGTTCGTATTCGGTGCCTGGATTTCCCAGGCCAACGATCAGTTTTATGGCGGTCACGACAAGGGCCCTTCTATGGAGTTGTGGATAACATCGCCGCTAACGGTTAGCGGCGAAAACGGACAAGAAAGCGGGTTTACGTGAGTAAACTTCGCGATCTTGTCCGCTTTACTCGCTGCGTGTTAGCTCGCGATGTTTCTCAAGACTCCAACGACAGAGTAATGAATTACTCTGCTGCTTCTGGTGCAACACGTGGAGCGTGAACGTTGGCTACTGCCAGGTCGTTACCGTGTGCCAGAGCTACGAACTCAACGCCTTTAGGAGCGGTGATGTCCGACAGGTGAATGATCGAGCCGACTTCAGCGTTAGCCAGGTCAACTTCGATGAATTCAGGCAGGTCTTTTGGCAGGCAGGAAACTTCGATTTCCGCAACAACGTGGGAGATCTCGCCGCCTTTCTTGATCGGAGCCGCTTCACCAACGAAGTGAACCGGTACGATTGCAGTCAGTTTTTGACCAGCAACAACGCGTACGAAGTCAGCGTGCATCACGTGGCCTTTAGCCGGGTGACGTTGCAGAGCTTTGATGATCACGTTTTGCTTAACGCCGCCAACGGTCAGTTCGATAACGTGGCTGTAAGCAGCTTCGTTTTCGAGCAGTTTGGCAACTTCTTTAGCCAGCATGCTGATGGATTCAGGGGCTTTTTCGCCACCGTAAACTACAGCTGGAACCAGGCTTGCGAGACGACGCAGGCGGCGGCTCGCACCTTTCCCCAGGTCGGAACGCACTTCAGCATTCAGAGTAAAATCGTTCATGTTGTATCTCCAAAATAACCACATCCGCCCTGGCGTTTGCGACCAGCGCCATGGACGGTATGGGCAAAAAAGCCCCGCCCCAACGGATTGCTGGGGCGGGGCGCTTTTCGTCAGCAGAAGTCCTGAAAGGGCAGGGCCCTTATCGGAACATCGCGCTGATCGATTCTTCGTTGCTGATGCGGCGAACCGCTTCAGCCACAACCGGTGCGATATCCAGTTGGCGGATACGCGAACAGGCTTGTGCGGCAGCGGACAGCGGGATGGTGTTAGTCACCACCAGCTCATCCAGCATGGAATTTTCGATATTCTCGATTGCCCGACCCGACAGCACAGGGTGTGTGCAGTAGGCGAACACTTTGGAAGCACCATGCTCTTTCAAGGCTTTAGCCGCGTGGCACAACGTGCCGGCGGTATCGACCATGTCATCAACCAGAATACAGGTACGCCCTTCGACATCACCGATGATATGCATCACTTCAGAGTGATTGGCTTTCTCACGGCGTTTGTCGATGATACCCAGATCGACGCCCAGGGATTTGGCAACAGCACGTGCACGCACGACGCCGCCGATATCCGGGGACACAATCATAAGGTTCTCAAAGCGCTGATCTTCGATGTCATCCACCAAAACTGGGGAGCCATAGATGTTATCTACAGGAATATCGAAGAAACCCTGGATTTGGTCAGCATGCAAATCAACCGTGAGAACACGATCGATGCCGACTACGGTAAGCATGTCAGCAACAACTTTTGCGCTGATAGCCACACGTGCGGAACGCGGACGGCGATCCTGACGGGCATAACCAAAGTAAGGAATAACAGCAGTAATACGAGTCGCTGAGGAGCGGCGGAAGGCATCAGCCATCACGACGAGTTCCATCAGGTTATCGTTGGTCGGAGCACAAGTCGGCTGAATGATGAAAACGTCTTTACCGCGGACATTTTCATTAATCTCAGCGGTAATTTCGCCGTCGGAAAACTTGCCGACAGAGATGTCACCGAGTGGGATATGCAGCTGACGTACGACACGCCGAGCCAGATCGGGGTTAGCGTTCCCCGTAAAGACCATCATCTTGGACACGCGCAGTACCTGAAGGCTGAGGGTAACCTGGATGAGTATAAGAAATGGCAGGGGCGGCTGGATTCGAACCAACGCATGGCAGGATCAAAACCTGCTGCCTTACCGCTTGGCGACGCCCCTGTATCTGTTGCTACGAGTACCGTGTACCCGTTTCCTTTTACAAATTTTGCAGCTTGCGATGCAACATCGAAACGTTGCTTCCTTTTGCTACAAACCCTGTAAGGGTCTCTGTAAGAAGGTGCAGCACTTTATCAGCATCTGCTTCGTTTGGGAAGGCCCCAAATATACAACTTCCAGTTCCAGTTAATTTTGCTTCGGTATATTTACCTAACAAATTCAAAGCGTTACGTACTTCTGGATAACGCTCCTTCACTACTGCTTCGCAGTCGTTTCGGCTGTTTCCCTTGGGAACGGGGCGCACTTTAATGGGCAAAGAGTCACGTGTCAACAACGGATCTGAAAATATTTCTGCAGTACTTACAGATACTTGCGGGACAAGCACCAGATACCAGGGTTCTTCTGGCTCGGCAGGCGTAAGAATTTCGCCGACACCTTCAGCAAATGCGGCGTGGCCACGAACGAAAACCGGGACGTCGGCCCCAAGAGTCAGGCCCAGCGCTGCCAGCCGGTCTTCATCCCAGGCCAGTTGCCAAAGATGGTTGAGCGCGAGCAGTGTGGTGGCGGCATTGGAACTGCCGCCACCGATGCCGCCGCCCATGGGCAACACTTTTTTGATCCAGATATCGATCCCCAGCGGGCAAGCGGATTGTGCCTGAAGCTTTTTTGCGGCCTTGACGATCAAATTGTCGTCATGAGCAACACCGGGGAATTCGGTGTGCAGGCAAATGATTCCGTCGTCACGCACGGCAAAGGTCATTTCATCGCCGTAGTCGAGAAATTGAAACAGCGTTTGCAGTTCGTGATAGCCATCTTCGCGACGACCGAGAATGTGCAGCATCAGATTAAGCTTTGCCGGGGAGGGCAAAACCAGAGTGTTTCGATTCAGACGGTCTTGCATCTTATTGACCCAACAAGCGAGGTTGCCAATCTTTAACCACGAGCGTGACATCCAGATCCGGGCCGTGCAGCTTGACCCGCTCAGGCAGCCAGAAGCCGTTTTGCTCGACATAGCTCAAATATTCGATTTTCCAGCCGTCCTGTTCCAGGTTGGCCAGGCGGCTGTCACCATTCAATGTTACCCGGCTTTTGCTGCCGGGCGCAGGCAAGCCGCGTACCCACCAGACCAGATGTGACACTGGCAGGCTCCAGCCCAATTGTTCGCCCAAAAGCGCTTCAGGGGTCGGTGCTTCATAGCGGCCCTGATTGGCCACTTCCAGAAGCACGTTGCCCGGGCGCCCGGTCAGGCGAGCGGCTCCGCGGCCCAGCGGACCGGAAAGGCGTATGTCGTAATAGTCCTGGCGCTGCAGCCAGAACAGCGTGGCGCTGCCCGATTCTTTAGGGGCGCGAATGCCGACTTTGCCGCTGATTTGCCAGCCGTCGAGCCGGGTCAATTGCTGTTTGTGGGCTGACCACAGGGCAGGGCTGCCGTGGCCTTCTACGGATTCGCGGGCGCCGAAGCCCGCGCAACCGGCGAGCACGGCAATCAGGCTGAAAACCACGAGATGGCGCAAGTGACGATAAAACATGAGTTAAAGAGTCTCTGATCCGGTCAGGCGCAAAATGGTTTTGCGCAGAATAGGGCTGTCAGGATTTTCTTTAAGAAAAGTGCCCCAGATTGTTTTGGCTTCACGCTGCTTGCCATTGGCCCACAGCACTTCGCCCAGATGAGCGGCTACTTCCTGATCAGGAAAACGCTCCAGCGCCTGGCGCAGCAAGCGTTCGGCCTCATCCAGATTGCCAAGGCGATAATTCACCCAGCCCAGGCTGTCGAGCACAGCAGGGTCGTCCGGGTTCAGATCATAGGCTTGCTGGATCAGCGCCTTGGCTTCCGTGTAGCGAGTGGTTCGATCCGAAAGCGTATAGCCCAGGGCGTTCAATGCCATGGCGTTGTCAGGTTCACGCTTGATGATGGCGCGTAAATCCCGCTCCATCTGATCTAGATCGTTACGTTTCTCGGCCAGCATGGCGCGTGAATACAGCAGGTTGAGATCGTCCGGGTATTGCTTGAGTGCTTGTTGCAGCGTGTTCCAGGCGCGATCGGTCTGGTTGTTCGCCGCCAGGGTTTCGGCTTCTATCAAGTACAGCTGGATGGCGTAGTCGGGCTGTGCACCACGGGCCGAGGCCAGTTTTTTCGAGGCTTCGGCGCCGCGACCATGGCTGATCAGGATGTCCGCCTGGCGCAGTTGTGCGGGCAGGTATTCGCTGCCGGGACCTACCAATGCGTACTCAACCAGTGCGCCCTCCGGATCATTGCGTTCTTCGGCGATGCGGCCCAGGTTCAGATGCGCCGAGTCGACGTGGCTGTCGCGCTCGATCAGCTCTTGCAGATAGCCTTCGGCTTCGTCCCAGGATTTGCCTTCCAGGCAAACCAGTGCCAGCGAGAATCGCAGCTCATCGTCTTCGGGGTATTGCTCCACCAGGCTGGCAAACTGCACTTTTGCCTCGGCCATGCGGTTCTGCTCGACCAGGGTGCGCGCATAGGTCAGGCCCAGGCGCTTGTCATCGGGGTACTGGCTGACGCTTTTTTTCAGCAGGGGCAACGCTTCATCACCGCGGTTGAGGCTTTGCAACAAACGGGCGCGCAACAGAATCGGGGCAACTTCGCCGTTTTGCGGCGGGTTCTTTTCCAGTAGCTTCAGCGCGCCTTCGGCATCACCGTCCTGTTGCATCAACAAGGCCTTGCCGAAAATCAGCTGACCGTTGTCCGGGTGCTTGGCCAGCAGGCTGTCAAAACTTTTTTGCAGACCTGCCCGGGTATCCGCATCGGTTTCTATGGCCGCCAGGGCCAGGAAATCGAAGTGAGTATCACCCTTGGCCTGCAGGACTTTTTCCATGTAGACCAGGGATTCGTCATAACGGCCGTTGCGCGCCAGCTGAATGGCTGCAGCACGTTGCGCCTCGATATCGTCCGGGGCGTTTTTCACCCAGATCAGCGAGGTATCCAGTGCGGCCTGGTCGGCGCCCAGATACTCGGCGATACGGAAAGCGCGTTCGGAAACTCCCGGATCCTGCGTGTTGATCGCTTGCGTCACGTAGTTATCGAGGGCGATATCCAGACGATTGCGCTGGCCGGCCAGCTCGGCGCTCAACAGGCTGTACAGCGTGTCTTCGCTGAACGAACTGTAGACCGTGGGTTTTTCCGGGGTGGAGGAAACGTCTTCTGCCGCGGATGAGTCATCCGGGGACGTGGGGGCCAGAGCCTGGCAGCCACTGAGAAGGACGAGAGCGAGGAGCAACGCGGAGGATCTATTCATATAAGAGATGGGCGACTTACCTGCGGTCTGGGCATCATGACACATGCAATGGTGCAAACCATAACAGGTGCGACTATCGATATCCGGGGCTGATGATGTGTTCAACAGACGTTAACTATAGAGACAATAGTCAGCAATGGTTGTTCTGAATCTGGCGAAGTAGGACAATTGTCGGCTTATTGTCATCATCAGCGATCTTGAATGGCCTTCCTCGCACTCGGTATTAACCACAAGACTGCTTCAGTAGACGTCCGCGAGCGCGTGGCTTTTACTCCGGAGCAGTTGGTTGAGGCCTTGCAGCAGCTCTGCCGCCTAACCGACAGTCGCGAAGCTGCGATCCTCTCCACCTGCAATCGCAGCGAGCTCTATATAGAGCAGGACCACCTTTCGGCAGACCGTGTGCTGCAATGGCTGGCGGACTATCATGACCTGAGCCTCGATGAACTGCGTGCCTGCGCCTATATCCATGAAGACGACGCAGCCGTTCGTCACATGATGCGCGTGGCTTCAGGCCTGGATTCGCTGGTGTTGGGCGAACCGCAGATTCTCGGCCAGATGAAGTCGGCCTATGCCGTGGCGCGTGAGGCGGGCACGGTCGGGCCGTTGTTGGGGCGCTTGTTCCAGGCCACGTTCAACTCGGCCAAACAGGTGCGCACCGACACCGCCATCGGTGAAAACCCGGTTTCGGTGGCCTTTGCCGCGGTGAGCCTGGCCAAGCAGATCTTCAGCGATCTGCAGCGCAGCCAGGCCTTGCTGATCGGTGCGGGCGAGACGATTACCCTGGTCGCCCGCCACCTGCATGACCTGGGAGTAAAGCGTATCGTGGTGGCCAACCGTACCCTGGAACGCGCCAGTACCCTGGCTGAGCAGTTTGGCGCCCACGCGGTACTGCTGTCGGATATTCCCCAGGAGCTGGTACACAGCGACATCGTGATCAGCTCCACGGCCAGCCAATTGCCGATTTTGGGCAAGGGCGCGGTCGAAAGCGCCCTGAAGCTGCGCAAGCACAAACCGATCTTTATGGTCGATATTGCCGTTCCCCGGGATATCGAGCCTGAAGTCGGTGAGCTGGACGACGTGTACCTCTATACCGTCGATGACTTGCATGAAGTGGTTGCGGAAAACCTCAAGAGCCGTCAGGGCGCGGCCCAGGCGGCAGAAGAGCTGGTGAGCATCGGCGCTGACGATTTTATGGTGCGCCTGCGTGAACTGGCGGCTGTGGATGTGCTCAAGGCCTACCGCCAGCAAAGCGAACGCCTGCGTGACGAAGAGCTGCAAAAGGCCCAGCGCATGCTCGCCAACGGCAGCAATCCGGAAGATGTGCTGGTACAACTGGCGCGCGGGCTGACCAACAAATTGCTTCATGCCCCCAGCGTACAACTGAAAAAACTTTCCGCCGAAGGCCGCCTCGATGCGCTGGCCATGGCCCAAGAACTTTTTGCCCTCGGTGAGGGCTCATCGCATAGCTCTGCGGATAAAAAATAGTAATGAAAGCGTCACTGCTTAATAAACTGGACATCCTCCAGGACCGTTTTGAAGAACTGACCGCATTGCTTGGCGATGGCGAAGTCATTTCCGATCAAACCAAATTCCGCGCCTATTCCAAGGAATACTCGGAAGTTGAACCCATTGTTGCCGCTTACGCGCAGTGGCTCAAAGTGCAGGCCGACCTTGAAGGCGCCCAGGCGTTGCTCAAGGACAACGACCCGGACATGCGCGAAATGGCAGTCGAGGAAGTTCGTGAAGCCAAAGAGCGATTGATCGAACTGGAAAAAGACCTGCAACGCATGCTGCTGCCCAAGGATCCGAATGACGGGCGCAACGTGTTTCTGGAAATTCGCGCCGGCACCGGTGGCGATGAAGCGGCGATTTTTGCCGGTGATCTGTTTCGCATGTACTCGCGCTACGCCGAGCGCCGTGGCTGGCGGGTTGAAATCCTGTCCGAAAGCATCGGCGAGCATGGTGGCTATAAAGAAGTCATTGCCCGTGTCGAAGGTGAGAATGTTTACGCCAAGCTGAAGTTCGAGTCCGGTGTACACCGCGTGCAGCGTGTACCTGCAACCGAATCCCAGGGTCGTATCCATACCTCGGCCTGTACCGTGGCGGTGCTGCCAGAGCCCGATGAGCAGGAAGCCATCGAGATCAACCCGGCCGATTTGCGTGTGGATACCTACCGTTCCTCCGGAGCCGGTGGCCAGCACGTCAACAAGACCGACTCGGCCATCCGCATTACTCACTTGCCCTCGGGCATTGTGGTGGAGTGTCAGGAAGAGCGTTCCCAGCATAAAAACCGGGCGCGGGCGATGTCCTGGCTCTCGGCCAAATTGAATGACCAGCAAACCAGCGCCGCGGCCAATGCCATTGCCAGCGAGCGCAAGTCGCTGGTGGGCTCGGGGGATCGTTCCGAGCGCATCCGCACTTACAATTTCGCGCAGGGGCGAGTGACTGACCATCGTGTCAACCTGACCCTGTATTCCCTGGATGACGTACTGGCTGGCGGCGTTGATGCCGTTATCGAGCCTTTATTGGCGGAGTTTCAGGCTGATCAACTGACAGCCCTGGGTGAATAAATGACTATTATTGCCAGCTTGTTGCGTGCTGCTGAACTGCCTGATTCACCTACGGCCCGTCTTGATGCGGAGCTGCTGCTGGCCGCTGCCCTGGGCAAGTCGCGCAGCTATCTGCACACATGGCCCGAAAAAATCGTCAGCAGCGAAGCCGCCTTGACCTTCGCCGAGTACTTGCTGCGCCGCCGTGCCGGTGAGCCGGTGGCCTATATTCTGGGGCAGCAGGGTTTCTGGAACCTTGATCTGGAAGTGGCGCCGCATACGCTGATCCCGCGCCCGGACACCGAACTGCTGGTGGAAACCGCGCTGGCCCTGCTGCCCGCAACCCCGGCCAAAGTGCTGGACCTGGGCACTGGCAGCGGCGCAATCGCCCTGGCTTTGGCCAGTGAACGTGCCGCCTGGCACGTTACGGCAGTTGACCGCGTGCTTGAGGCCGTGGCTCTGGCCGAGCGCAATCGCCAGCGTTTGCAGCTCGACAACGTCAATGTGTTTACCAGCCATTGGTTCAGCGCGCTGGACGACCAGCGTTTTGACCTGATTATCAGCAACCCGCCCTATATTGCTGCCGGTGATGTTCACCTGGCGCAAGGCGATGTGCGTTTCGAACCTGAAAGCGCTCTGGTTGCCGGTGCCGATGGCCTGGACGATATCCGCCAGATCATTACCGCTTCTGCGCAGCACTTGAATGCAGGTGGCTGGTTGATGCTGGAGCACGGTTACGATCAGGCTGCAGCTGTGCGCCAACTGTTGCAGGACGCAGGTTTTGCCGAGGTTGAAAGCCGCACGGACCTGGGCGGCCACGAACGCATTACATTGGGCCGCCTGCCGTGCTGACCGACGAGGAGCTGTTGCGCTATAGCCGACAGATCCTGTTGCAACAGGTTGATATCGATGGCCAGCTGAAGCTGAAAAACAGCCGTGTGCTGATTGTCGGGCTGGGTGGGCTGGGCTCGCCCGTCGCGCTGTACCTGGCCGCCGCCGGTGTCGGCGAGCTGCATCTGGCTGACTTTGACAGCGTTGACCTGACCAATCTGCAGCGTCAGATCATTCATGACACTGCCAATGTTGGCGAGAGCAAGGTGGACTCGGCGTTGCGCCGACTGCGCCTGATCAATCCGCATCTCAAGCTGGTTGCCCACCGCTCGGCGCTGGATGCCGATTCGCTGGCCGACGCCGTTGCCGCGGTGGATCTGGTGCTCGACTGCTGCGACAACTTTGCCACCCGTGAGGCGGTGAACAAGGCCTGTGTTGCGGCGCGCAAGCCGTTGGTCAGTGGCGCGGCGATTCGCCTTGAGGGGCAGCTGTCGGTGTTTGACTCGCGCCAGAGTGCCAGCCCTTGCTATCACTGCCTGTACGGGCATGGCAGCGAAGAGGAGCTGACCTGCAGCGAAGCCGGCGTCATTGGCCCCCTGGTGGGGGTGATCGGCAGCTTGCAGGCCCTTGAAGCGCTCAAGGTGTTGGCCGGATTTGGTGAGCCACTGGTGGGCCGGCTGTTGCTGGTCGATGCCTCGAGCACGCGTTTTCGCGAATTGCGGGTCAAGCGCGACCCGGCCTGCAGCGTATGCGGTACTGGCCATGAGTGAGGCGCCGATTGGCGTTTTCGACTCCGGCGTCGGTGGCTTGTCGGTACTCAAGGAGATCCACGCGCTATTGCCCAACGAGTCGCTGCTATATGTGGCGGACTGCGGGCATATCCCCTATGGCGAAAAAAGCCCCGAATTCATTCGTCAGCGCTGCGCGGTAATGGCTGAATTTTTCCAGCAGCAAGGCGCCAAGGCGCTGGTGCTGGCCTGTAATACTGCAACGGTGGCTGCGGTGGCGGATTTGCGTCAGCGTTACCCGACCTGGCCCATGGTCGGTATGGAGCCAGCGGTCAAACCGGCGGCAGCGGCCACCCGCAGTGGAGTGGTAGGCGTACTCGCCACGACCGGCACATTGCAGAGCGCCAAATTTGCCGCCTTGCTCGATCGTTTTGCCAGCGATGTGCGGGTTATCACTCAGCCATGCCCGGGCCTGGTGGAGCTGATCGAAACCGGCGACCTGCACAGCGATACCTTGCGTACTTTGTTGCGCGGTTATGTCGAACCGTTGCTGGCCGCGGGCTGTGACACCATTATTCTTGGCTGTACGCATTACCCCTTCCTCAAGCCTCTGCTAAGCCAGATGCTTCCTGGTTCGATTACCCTGATCGACACCGGTGCCGCCGTGGCGCGCCAGCTCAAGCGATTGTTGGCTGAGCGCGGCTTGCTGGCAGCTGGCCCGCCTGCTGAGACGCAGTTCTGGACCAGCGCTTCTCCTGAACACTTAGGAAATATCCTGCCTGTGTTGTGGAATAAATCTGGCGTTGTGCGAAGCTTCGGTCTGTAAAAAAACAGAACTTATGCTTCATGACACCTGCCTGATGAAGCGCATAACCACTGACATGGGCATATGAAAATAGGATTTTCTTATGAAGCGACTTTTTTGTTTGGCTGCGCTTGCAGCCGCTGCACTGGGGCAAAGTTTTACTGCACAGGCTGCCGGGCTTGAATTTGCGGTGGGGCACACCAGCGAATCGACCATGACCTACCGTCTGGGCTTGAAATCTGATTGGGACAAAAGCTGGCTACAAAGTGATGTGGGGCGTCTGACCGGCTATTGGGATGGGGCTTATACCTACTGGGAAGGTGACAAGTCATCCGCGAGTAATAGCCTGTCGTTCTCGCCCGTGCTGGTGTACGAATTTGCCGGTGGAAGCGTAAAGCCCTATCTCGAAGCCGGGATCGGGGTGGCGTTGTTCTCGCACACTGAAGTGGAGGGCAACCGTCTGGGAACAGCTTTCCAGTTTGAAGACCGTTTGGGGTTTGGCCTGCGCTTTGCCGGTGGTCATGAGGTCGGGATTCGTGCGACCCACTATTCCAATGCCGGGATCTCCAGCACCAATGACGGCGTAGAAAGCTATGCGCTGCACTACACCATGCCGCTGTAGGGGCAGGTATTTAGCGATACGCCGTGGCAATGCCCTGGCGTTCATTGAGGCATTCGACTTCGCCCATTTCGAACTCGCGGCAAATCAGTGGTCGAAGCTCATAGATGGTGCACATCATGGTGTTGCGGTCCAAAGCCGCACACCAACCATCATCCAGGCGCAGCATTACTTCGCCGCCCCAGTCATCCTCTGCAATAAAACGCTCGGGCACACCGGTGTCGGTGATCAGCATCACTTCCAGCTGGCAGCAGCATGCCGCGCACGTTGAACAGGTAACGGCGGGTTCGGTAATTTCGGTCAGGGGGATGTTGGTCATAGGCGTGCAGTGTAAGGCAGTGCTGGCATCAGGTGTAAATGTGCTGATGAACGCAGATGTATAACCCCCCGTAGATACTCTGTTGCCGGTTAACTCTCCCTGTGGGAGCGAGCTGTCTCTTATACACATCT
>NZ_JASJWL010000023.1:0-68655 GCF_035019225.1 Pseudomonas sp. CCC4.1
AGATGTGTATAAGAGACAGCGAATGGCCTTCGCGAGCAGGCTCGCTCCCACTGGAGCAAAAGGATCTCGGCAAGAACGGCAGCGACTCTGCTATTCGCCCTGCCCCTGTTCGCCCTGGCTGCCGACCCGTTGCCCTCCTGGAACCAAGGGCCGGCGAAAAAAAGCATCATCGAATTTGTCGAGACGGTTACCACGCCAGACAGTAAGGGCTTTGTACAACCCGAAGCGCGTATCGCCGTGTTCGACAACGATGGCACCCTGTGGAGCGAGCAACCGGGTTATTTCGAGGAGCTGTTTGCCTTCGACGAAATCAAACGCATGCCCCCCCAACACCCGGAATGGAAAGACCAGCAACCGTTCAAGGCGGTGCTGGAAAACGACCACAAAGCCCTGGCCGAAAGCGGCATGGAGGGCCTGCTGAAAATTTTCATGACGACCCACGCAGGGCTCACCACCGATGAGTTCCGCGACAACGTCCAGCGCTGGCTAAGCAGCGCACGCCACCCCACCAGCGGCAAGCCCTACACCGAGATGGTCTACCAGCCGATGCTGGAAGTGCTGGCCTACCTGCGCAGCCAGGGATTCAAGCCCTACATCGTGTCCGGCGGCGATACCGGCTTTATGCGCGTATTTGCCGAAGAGGTCTATGGCATACCGCCAGAGCACGTGATCGGCTCCACGTTTGTCACCGAATACCAGGTCAAGGACGGCAAACCGTCAATCCTGCGCACCGCCAAAATTGCCCACAACGATGACGGCCCCGGCAAGCCGGTAAGTATCGACAGCGTGATTGGCCGCCGACCGATCCTCGCCTTCGGCAACTCCGACGGCGACCTGCAGATGCTCCAGTGGACCGCCGCCGGCGACGGCCCGCGCCTGATGGGGCTGGTGCATCACACCGACGCCAAACGCGAATGGGCCTATGACAAGGACTCGAAAATCGGCCGCCTGGACAAGGCGCTCGATCAGGCAAAACAGCAGGACTGGACTATCGTCGATATGGCGTCGCAATGGCGACGGATCTACCCGTTCGAGACCAGTGCCAACGAGCAACAGCAATAAGAAAAACAGCCGTCAGCAGTGCACCAACCAGGTCAACAAGGAGCAAGTTGCATGACTCGAACAGCCAAGTGGTTCCCCCGGCTAGCCCTCGTGGCGGCTTCGGTGATGGCGTTGTCCGCCACCGCCGTGGCCGCCGAAAAACCCAATATCCTGGTGATCTTTGGTGATGACATTGGCCAGTCCAATATCAGCGCCTACTCCATGGGTGTGGTGGGCTACAAAACCCCCAACATCGACCGGATTGCCAAAGAAGGCATGATGTTCACTGACTACTACGCAGAGAACAGCTGCACCGCCGGGCGCTCGTCGTTTATCACCGGGCAGACGCCGCTGCGCACAGGCCTGTCCAAAGTCGGCATACCGGGAGCACCGGTAGGCCTGCAAAAGCGCGATATCACCATCGCCCAGGCGCTCAAATCCCAGGGCTACGCCACTGCACAATTCGGTAAAAACCACCTGGGCGACCGCGACGAGTACTTGCCGACCAATCATGGTTTTGACGAGTTTTTCGGCAACCTCTACCACCTCAATGCCGAGGAAGAACCCGAACGCCCGTACTGGCCCAAGGATGACCCGGCTTTCGTCAAGGCCACCTCGCCCCGTGGCGTGATCCACAGTTTTGCCGACGGCAAGATTGAAGACACCGGAGCCCTGACCGCCAAGCGCATGGAAACCATCGACGACGAAACCACCGCGGCCGCGCAGGAGTTCATCGAAAAGCAGGCCAAGGCCGACAAGCCTTTTTTTGTGTGGATGAACACCACGCGCATGCACGTCTTTACCCACGTGCGCGACTCGATGAAGGGCCAGAGTGGTATGCCCGGCAACGAGTACGCCGATGGCATGCTTGAGCATGACGGCGACGTCGGCAAACTGCTGAAAACCCTCGATGACCTGAAAATCGCCGACAACACCATCGTGGTCTACACCACCGACAACGGGCCGAACCAGTTCTCCTGGCCGGACGCGGCCACCACGCCGTTCCGGAACGAGAAGAACTCCAACTGGGAAGGTGCCTTCCGTGTCCCGGCTATCGTGCGCTGGCCGGGGAAAATCAAGGCTGGCGAAGTGAGTAACGAGATGTTCTCGGGGCTGGACTGGTTCCCGACCCTGCTCGCGGTGGCTGGCGATGCCGATGTCAAAGACAAGTTGCTCAAGGGCTGGGCCCCGGTGGCAGGTGGCAACAACTTCAAGGTGCACCTGGACGGTTTCAACCAGCTGCCGTACCTGACCGGCGAACAACCCAAGGGCAATCGCAACGAGTTCTACTACTTCAACGATGACGGCATGCTGGTATCGATGCGTTTCGACAACTGGAAAGTGGTGTTCTGCGAGCAACGCGAACCGGGCGGTTTCAAGGTCTGGAGCGAACCTTTCGTATGCCTGCGGGTGCCGAAAATCTTCAACCTGCGCATGGACCCGTTCGAACGGGCTGACGTGGTCTCCGATCAGTATTACGACTGGAGCACGAAAAACGTCTACTTGAACGAACTGGCAATCATGAAGGCGGCCAACTTCCTGGAAACCTTCGTCGATTACCCGCCGAGCCAGAAGCCGCCAAGCTTCAGTATCGATCAGGTACGGGCAGCGGTAGACGCCAAGATTGCGGAAAAAATGAAAAATCAGCCAGCGCAGTAAACCTGCCCTGTGAGAGCGGGCTTGCCCGCTCCCACACGGGGTAACGATTCCTTCCCGAATTCCTTCTGCACAAGGCTCCCGCGCAATGCCGTCACCCTTACCGCCCAGCCGTACTGCATTGTCTGCCACTGCCTTGCTGCTATTTATTTCCGGTACTGCCGCCCTGATCTATCAGGTGCTGTGGATCAAACAACTGTCGCTGGTGATCGGTGTCGAGGTGTACGCCATCACCACCGGCATCAGCGCCTTCTTTGCCGGGCTGGCCCTTGGCGGGCTGCTGTTTGGCCGCTGCGCCGACCGCCTGGGCAAACCCTTGCTGTTATATGCGGGCCTTGAAGTGGGTGTGGCCGTGCTCGGCATCGGCGCCACGCTGGGGCTGGGTATGGCCGCGGCGCCATTTGCCTGGCTCGAACAACGGATCGGCCTGCCCGCCTGGTTACTGCCATTGCTGCTGGTGGGGCTGCCCGCCCTCTTGATGGGCGGCACGCTGCCAGTGCTGATACGCGCACTGGCATCCGAGCCGCAACATCTGGGCCAGGCCGGTGGCCGCCTGTATGCCGCCAATACCGGCGGGGCGATTGTCGGCACTCTGCTGACCGCTTTTCTCCTGATTGCCAGCCTCGGTGTTTTCGCCAGTGCCGTTGTAGCCGCCGCACTCAACCTGATTGCCGCCGCGGGTGCCCTGTGGTTGCAACGCGGGCAGCACACCATTGTCGCCGATCCGGTGGCGACCAGCGCGGCACACAAACCGGCCCGGCTGGCCATGGCCCTGTATGCCATCGCGGGCGGTGTGGCACTGGGCTACGAAGTGGTCTGGTCGCAATCGATCGTTCAGTTCATGAGCACCCGTACCTACGCCTTTGCCGTGGTGCTGGCCACTTACCTGACCGGACTGTTTATCGGCAGCAGCCTGATGGCGCGCCGGGTTGATCGGCTACGCGATCCCTGGGGAGTGTTTGCCTTGCTGATTGCCGGGGCCGGACTGGTTGCCCTGCTGGAAGTTGCCCTGCTCGGACGCTGGCTGATCCTGCTGCAAACCCAGGCAGAGACTGCGGCACTGGCCTTGGGTGGCAGTGTGTTGCTGGGCATGAGCGCCCGCTTCGCAGTGGCTGCACTGAGCATTGTGTTTATCCCTACGTTGCTGTTGGGCGCAGCGTTCCCGATAGCCCTGCGCCTGTGCGTCGGCCCCGGCCGGATCGGGCGGGATGTCGGTGCAGTCGTGGCGTTCAACACGCTGGGCGGGATCGTCGGCGTTGCCCTCTGCGGTTTTGTCCTGATCCCCTGGCTGGGGCTGGTACATACGCTCGGCATGCTGGCAGTCATCGCCGCTGCAGTAGGTTTGATCGCGGTACAGCAGGGGCACCGGGTCAAGAAAGGCCATCGCCAGGCAGTCGTTGCGTTCAGCCTGGCAGCGCTGCTGGTAGCCGTCTTAACGCCGGTTGAGCGCCTCGCCGAACTGCTGCCCGGAGCCCGTAACGGTGAGCTGGTGTTTTACCAGGAAGGTCGCGGCGGCACCGTCGCCGTCGTGGCCCAGGGCAAGGGTGAACGCAGCTTCCACCGCCTGTATATCCAGGGCGTATCCAACACCGGTGATGCCATGCCGTCGCTGCGCTACATGCGTATCTAGGCCCTGTTGCCGCTGTTGATCCACAACGGCGAACCACGCTCGGCGCTGGTGATCGGCTTTGGCACCGGGATCACTGCCGGGGCCCTGTTGAGTTACCCGGGACTGGAACAACGGGTGGTGGCCGAGTTATTGCCCTCGGTGGTCAAGGCTTCAACCCTGTTCAAAGGCAACTTCGCTGCGGCTTCCAACCCCGGCTTGCAGGTGCGTTTGCGCGACGGTCGCCAGGAACTTCTGCGCAGCGAGCAGCGCTATGACCTGATCACCCTCGAACCACCACCGCCCTCCGCCGCCGGCGTAGTCAATCTGTACTCGCGGGACTTCTATCAACTGGCTGCACAGCGCCTGCACCCGCAAGGGATAGTTGCGCAATGGCTGCCGTTGCCGACGCAGAATATCGACGACTCGCGTTCGCTGGTGCGCAGTTTTCTCGACGTGTTCCCTTACGCCACGCTATGGACCAGCGAGTTTCACGAAATGCTGCTGGTGGGTTCATTGCAGCCCATTGAACTGGATGCCGCGCGCATCAGCGCCCGTTTCGGGCAACCGGGTGTACGCAGCGCCCTGCAGGATGTGGGCGTCGCTTCGCCAGCGGCACTGCTGGCAACCTGGGTGACCGACCGTGAAGGGCTGGTGCGCTTTGCTGCAGATGCGCCGGCCGTCACGGACGACCAACCGCGTATCGAGTACGCTCCGTGGGTGCGCAGCAAAGAAATCAGCCGGGTGCTGCCGGCGCTGCTCGATCTGCGCCAACCGATACCTTTGCTCAACGCCGCCCCGGAGTTTGTCGAGCGCATGCACAGCCAACAGCAACGCCTGATGCAGTTTTACAGTTCCAGCCTGCATGCCTATGATGGCGACCGCGAGGCATGGAGCCGGGATATCCGTGAAGTAATTCGTGGCGATGGCGCCAACCCCTATTACCGCTGGTTTGTCGGTGAACGCTAGAGCCTTTTGGATACGGAAGTCGCAATGCCCAAAACTAAAACTATAAAAGCTGCAAACCCACCTGATTCGCGCCCCACCCTGATGAGCCGTTACCTGTTACCCGTAAGCGCAGCCGTGTTGCTGGTGGTGCTGGGCGGGTTATGGTTTTATCTCAGCCGCCCGGCGCCGGTGTATGAGCCCAAGGTGCTGGCCACGGCTGCGGTGGCCGAGCCCGTCGCCCCGGCGCAGATGGTCGACGAGCAACAGTGTCAGGGTTGTCACGACGCCCAGGTTAAGGACTGGCAAGGCTCTCATCATCAACTGGCCATGCAGGTGGCCGCGCCGCAGACCGTACTGGCCGACTTCAGCAATGCCACGTTCAAGGGCGAAGGCGAAAACAGCCGGTTTTTTCGCCAGGGCGACGAGTTCTGGGTCAATACGCCGGGGCTGGATGGCAAACCCGCCGACTTCAAGGTCGCTTACACCTTCGGCATTGCGCCGTTGCAGCAGTATTTGATCGAAGTTGGCGACGGCAGACTGCAAGCCCTGGGGGTGGCCTGGGATACCGAAAAACACCGCTGGTTCCATCTGTACCCAGGCCAGGGGGTGAGCTTCAAGAACCCGCTGCATTGGAGCAAACCGAACCAGAACGCCAACTTTATGTGCGTCGAATGTCACACCACCGGCTACAAACGTAACTTTGATGCCGCCAGCAACAGCTTCAACAGCCAATGGAACAGTCTCGGCGTCGGTTGCCAGGCCTGTCACGGCCCGGCGTCCAGCCATCTGCGTGCTGTCACGGAAAACAACCCGTTGCCCCACAGCGGCTTTGACGTCGACCTTAAAAGCAAGGACGCCACGGTAGAACTCGAAACCTGCGCCCGCTGCCATGCCCGCCGCGCCCCGCTGGGCGATGGCTTTACCGTGGGCAAGCGGCTGATGGACGACTACCTGCCCAGCGTACTGACCCGCGAGCTGTACGCACTGGACGGCAAGATCAAGGACGAGGTGTTCGAACACGGCTCGTTCCTGCAAAGCAAGATGTTCGACAAGGGCGTGCGTTGCAGCAACTGCCACAACCCCCACAGCACCGAACTCAAGGCAGCGGGCAATGCACTGTGCCTGCAATGCCACAACACGGCCGGCAAAGCAGCCATTGCCGGGATTGATGGCAAGGGCCTGCAAGCGAAGAACTATGACGCCATCGACCACCATCGCCATGCCGAAGGCCAACCGGGCTCGCAATGTGTGGATTGCCATATGCCCGGCAAGTTCTACATGGGCAACGACTATCGCCATGACCACAGCTTCAGCATCCCCAACCCGGTGCGGGCCAAAGCCCTGGGCACAACGGATGCCTGCCTGGGCTGCCATCAGGGCAAGGCCGGTGACAGGGTGACGGAGCAGTTCAAGCTCTGGACCGCCCACGATGCACCGCAAGCAGCCCGGTACGATGAAAGCCTGTGGCTGATCCGCGGCGGCCGGCCGGGTGCTGCGCAGGCGCTCTACGAGCAATTGCGGCGCAGCAACCTGCCAGCGATTCAACGCGCCACGTTGTTGGCTGAACTGGCCAACTACCCCAGCGAATCCGCACTGCAACTGGCCAGCAAGGACCTCAACCACCCTGCCCCGCAAGTGCGTGAAAGCGCGGTGCGGGCAGTGAGCGCTTTCTTGCCTCCGGCAGAGCGGGTCGCGTTGCTCAGCCCATTGTTGAGTGACAGCGTGCGTGCAGTGCGCATCATCGCCGCGCGCAACTTGCAGGGCGCTGCGCGCAATGGCCTGGGCACGAATCAAGTGGCGTGGGACAAGGCCATCGGTGAATACGAAAGCGTGCAGCTGAGCCTGGCCGAACGGGCCGAGTCCAACCTCAACCTGGCCATGCTGTATCAGGCCAGCGGGCGCAATGCCGAGGTCGAGGCCAGACTGCGCGCCGCCCTGCTGCGCGACCCGGACTTCTACCCGGCGCTGGTCACTCTGGCCCAATGGGTGGAGGCCAGTGGGCGCAGTGCCGAGGCCTCGACCCTGCTCAACGACGCGATCAAGGCACAACCACAGGCAGCGTTGTTGCAACACAGTCTGGGGCTGGCATTGATTCGCGGTGGCCAGCCCGAACAAGCGATGAAAGCTTTGCAGCAGGCCGTAAAACTGGAACCGGACAACAGCCAGTACCGCTATGTGCTGGCGGTGGCCCTGCACCAGAGCGGTCAGCTCGAACAGGCCTGCGCGCAAATGGAAGAACTGCTCAAGCGCCAGCCGGCGTTTCGCGATGCCCGATTGGCGTTGATCCAGTTCTACCTCGGAGCCCAAAGCGCAGGTGGTGCTGCAAGCCTGGAAACAGATCAATCCTGAGGATATGGCGTTGAAGTGACAGCCCTCACCCCCCCGCCATGCGCTCCAGGCTGTTGCTCAAATGCAGCAGCATGGCGGCGCGGGCGGCGTCGGGGTCCTGACGGCGGATCGCGCGCAAGATCGCCTCATGTTCCAGCACAGCCATTTGCCCCAACTGCTTGAGATCGGCATCACCGCGCTCTTCACTATTGATCCGGGTACGCGGAATCACCGAACGCCCCAACTGGGCAATGATATCGGTGAAATAAGCGTTGCCCGTGGCCTGAGCGATCAACTGGTGGAAACGCAGGTCCGGCTCGACGCTGCTGTCGTTGTTGGCCAGTGAGCTTTGATGGTCATCCAGCGCCTGGCGCATCTGCAGCAGTTGCTCCTCCGTGCGCCGCCTCGCGGCCAGCGCCGCAGCCTGGGTCTCCAGGCCCAGGCGCAATTCGACGATACCGCGCACGCTGGCTGCGGTATCACGGCTCAGGTGGATACCCTGGCGCGGATCGCGCTCAAGCACGAAGGTACCAATGCCGTGACGGGTTTCGACCAGCCCGGATGCCTGCAATTTTGAAATCGCTTCACGCACCACCGTGCGGCTTACACCGTGCTCGCGCACGATGGCCGACTCGGAAGGCAACTTCTCGCCGGGCGCCAGTTGGCCCAGCAAAATTCGCTGGGTCAGCTCGGCCACGATGTCGTGGGCCAGGCCCGGTGAACGCTTGCGCAGCGGCGCACTCTGGGGGTCATGCATGGGGCAAATCCATTCGTACAAGACCGCTTGATACTAGCACCCCAACATGTATGACAAGCTATATAAATCTCAGAAAACCTTGGGTTTTGAACGAGTTCTGCCCCCCAGGCAGATACGTTTCCGAACCTGACCTCTGGCTTTAAAATGCTCTAAACAGCGATAAAACCTCATAAAAGGTATCTAAAGCTGCATCTTTTATAACTTTTTCGTTTGTTTCATGGCATTGCTAGGGAAAAAACCAACTCGTATGATGTCTGGCAACTGCAGGGCCATCTGCAGCACACACAACCCGCATAAAAATAATCAGTGGGGCTTTGAATTGTGAACACTTCCAGCAATCCGTCTGCTGCGTACGCCAACGACCCCGTCCTGGCGCGTGCGATCCAAAAAGTGAAGAGGCATGTACTGCCACTTTTCGTCATCATGTTTATCGTCAACTACATCGACCGGGTAAACATCGGCTTTGTGCGCAGCCACATGGAGCACGATCTGGGCATTGGTGCCGCCGCCTATGGTTTCGGTGCCGGGCTGTTTTTCATTGGCTACGCACTGTTTGAAGTGCCGTCCAATATGCTGCTGCAAAAAGTTGGCGCCCGCATCTGGCTCACCCGAATCATGTTCACCTGGGGTATCACCGCCACCCTGATGGCCTTTATCCAGAACGAAACCCACTTCTATATCCTGCGTTTTCTGCTTGGCGTCGCCGAAGCGGGCTTCTTCCCGGGCGTGATCTATTACTTCACCCGCTGGCTGCCGGGCGCCGAACGCGGCAAGGCGATTGCCATCTTCCTCAGCGGCTCGGCACTGGCCTCGCTGATCTCGGGACCACTGAGCGGCCTGCTGCTGCAAATCACCGGCATGGGACTGCACGGCTGGCAGTGGATGTACATCATCGAAGGTATGGCCTCGGTGGTGCTATGCGTGTTTGTGTGGTTCTGGCTGGACTCAAAACCCCATGACGCCAAATGGCTCAGCCTTGCAGAGCAAGATGCGCTGGTTAACGAAATTGACCGCGAACAGCGTGAACGCGATGCCGCCAACACCGTCAAGCCGACCCTGGGCATGCTGCTCAAGGACCGCCAGATCATGCTGTTCTGCGCGATTTACTTCTGTATCCAGCTGACCATTTACGCGGCCACGTTCTGGCTACCGAGCATCATCAAAAAAATGGGTGACCTGAGCGATATCCAGGTGGGCTTCTACAACTCGATCCCGTGGCTGATTTCAATCATTGCCATGTATGCCTTTGCCTCGCTGGCCAGCAAATTCAGGTTCCAGCAGGCCTGGGTGGCGGCCGCCCTGGTGATTGCCGCCATCGGCATGTTTATGTCCACCACCGGCGGGCCGATCTTTGCGTTTATCGCCATCTGCTTTGCCGCCATCGGCTTCAAGTCGGCCTCGGCGCTGTTCTGGCCCATTCCCCAAGGCTACCTGGATGCACGTATCGCGGCGGCAGTCATTGCCTTGATCAATTCCATCGGCAACCTCGGCGGCTTCGTCGCCCCCACCACCTTCGGGTTTCTGGAACAAACCACAGGCTCGATCCAGGGCGGGCTCTATGGCCTGGCCGGCACGTCGATCATTGCGGCACTCATTGTGTTCTTTGCCAAAACCAAACCCACACCCACGGCCGTGACCCCCACCGCCCTGCAAACTGCCTGACAAGGACCAGACCATGAATGCCGACCATCAACACCACGCCAGCCAAGCTCCGATCGTGACCAGCCTGCAGGTGATCCCGGTGGCGGGCCATGACAGCATGCTGCTCAACCTGAGCGGCGCCCACGGCCCCTTCTTTACCCGCAATATCGTTATCCTCAAGGACAGCAGCGGCAATACCGGCGTGGGTGAAGTGCCCGGTGGCGAACGCATCCGCGAAACCCTGGAAGACGCCCGTAGCCTGGTGATTGGCCAGCCCATCGGCAATTACCAGGCTGTCCTCAACGCCATGCGCAGCACCTTCGCCGCACGGGATTCGGCGGGGCGCGGCCTGCAAACCTTCGACCTGCGCATCACCATCCACGCCGTGACGGCAATGGAAGCCGCCCTGCTCGACTTGCTCGGTCAATTTCTGCACGTGCCGGTAGCCGCCTTGCTCGGTGAAGGCCAGCAACGGGATTCCGTGAAGATGCTCGGCTATCTGTTCTATATTGGCGACCGTCAACACACCGATCTGGCCTACCGCAGCGAAGCGGATGGCGATGACTGGACACGCCTGCGCCATGAACAAGCCCTTACCCCACAGGCCATCGTGCGCTTGGCGGAAGCGGCACAGGCCCGTTACGGCTTCAACGACTTCAAGCTCAAGGGCGGCGTGCTGCGCGGCGGCGAAGAAATCGAAGCGGTCACTGCACTGGCCGAGCGTTTCCCCGATGCCCGCATCACTCTGGACCCTAATGGAGCCTGGTCTCTCAAGGAAGCCATCGCCCTGTGTCGCGACCAGCATCGGGTACTGGCCTATGCCGAAGACCCTTGCGGCGCCGAAAACGGCTATTCGGGGCGCGAAGTCATGGCCGAGTTCCGCCGCGCCACCGGCCTGCGCACCGCCACCAACATGATTGCCACCGACTGGCGCGAAATGGGCCATGCGATTCAATCGCAGGCCGTGGACATCCCATTGGCCGACCCGCACTTCTGGACCCTGCAGGGCTCGGTACGCGTTGCGCAGATGTGCCACGAATGGGGCCTGACCTGGGGCTCGCATTCCAACAACCACTTCGACATTTCCCTGGCCATGTTCACCCAGGTTGCGGCTGCAGCGCCGGGGGATATTACCGCCATTGATACCCACTGGATCTGGCAGGACGGCCAGCGCCTGACCCGTGAACCGCTGAAAATTGTCGACGGCCATATCAAGGTTCCGACAAAGCCTGGCTTGGGCGTGGACATCGACATGGACGCCGTGGCCAAGGCTCACGAACTGTACAAAGGCATGGGCCTGGGTGCCCGGGATGACAGCGTGGCCATGCAGTACATGATTCCCGGCTGGAAATACGACAACAAAAAACCCTGCCTGGTGCGCTGAGTCGCTTATTAGAGCGTGGCAACTGCCACAAGGCGCCAGCGATTGGCGCCTTTTTATTGCCCGAAAATTGGATCCAATATCAAATTTCAGGCAAAAAAAAGCCCAAGTAGCTGATGGAAACTTGGGGCTTAAAAATGCATAAACCGTGGTAGGTGAACGCAGGGCGATCTTACCCTATCGTAACAATCAGTAACAAGTGATTCTGCACATTTTATTTCAAGGCAATACTGACCTAAGTCATTAAATAGCCACACTTTTTAAGATTTAGTTGATTTGAAATGGCCATCACGGCACGGATAACGGGTATTTTCAACCCACTTTTGCGCTTGCATTTAATGTGGGAACTGGGCTCGAGCGATTCAGGCGACGCGGTTCAGTTGGTAGACCGCATCGATACCTTCGCGAGCAGGCTCGCTCCCACAATAATGATCAGGCAAACCTCATTTATGTGAGCACAACATGCCGTGTGGGAGCTGGCTTGCCTGCGATTCAGGCGCTGCGGTGTGCCCGTCGAACCGCGTCGATACCATCGCGGGCAAGCCCGCTCCCACAACAAATCAGCCTGCGAAATTGCCGCTCAGCGCCGCCAGCCCACCCTGATAGACCCCGGTAAACAGCTCTTCGGCAGCTTCAGTGCTTACACCTGCCGGGGTGAACTGCCCCGACCAGGTCACACGGGCGCCGTCGCCCAGCGCTTCAACGCGCAAGGTCGCCAGGTAGTCGGTCACCGGAAACGGCGCCTCGACAATGGAGTAGCTGTAGGTCTTGCCGGCATTGTCGAATGTTTGCAGGCGCTCAACGATCACCGTGCCATCCACGGTCTGCAGATGGCGCAAGCGCCCGCCTTCGCCAGCTTCGCTGACGGCAACCAGGGGCAACCAGTCCGGCAGCGAGTTGAAACCACCGATCAATTGCCAGACCTGATCGGGTGAAGCGGGAATATCAATAAATGCGGATGCAGTTGCCATAGGGGCATGCCTCTTTGAAGAAGTGGGGGTTAGTCGAAAACCGGCCTGAAAAAGCTGCGCTCGTAACTCAGGATACAGCGATTATCTTCAGCCAGTTTGAACGCGGCAATGCATTCGGCATCCGTTTTTGAGCGTTCGCGGTAGTCTTCATAGGCTGCGAGGCTGGGGAAGGTAAACATGGCCAGAGCAATGTTATTGGCACCTTCCGAGGGCAGGAAGTAACCGTGATGCTGGCCGCCAAATTTGGCTACCAGCGGGATCCAGACTTTGGCATAGGCCTCGAATTCGGCCAGTTGGTAAGGGTCAATCACGTAACGCAGGTAGCAGGTGATCATCGATGCATTCCACGGGGCGAAAGGAGATCGAGACTAATCTCCAGCCGCCCCGCGGGTCAATTCACTCAAAGTCGATGCAGGCAGTCGTCCTCGGCATAAATGGCGGTGTGCAGGCCGCCGTCAGTATCCAGCCAGGCGCGGTACATGCCCGGCGTATTAAAGCTCAGCACGGTCTCGCCGCCCGGTGTCACGGCGACCACGCCGCCGTTACCACCGAGCTCCTTGAGCTCGCCCTGTACAACTTGCTCGCAGGCGTCTGCCAGGCTCGAACCCACCAGGCGAATGCGCGATGCAATATTGTGGGCCACCACGGTGCGCATAAAGAACTCGCCGTGGCCGGTCGCCGAAATCGCCGCGCTGCGGTCATCCGCCCAGGTGCCGGAGCCAATCAGTGGCGAGTCACCCACCCGGCCGTAGCGTTTGTTGGTGATGCCCCCGGTGGAGGTGGCTGCTGCTACATGGCCGTGACGGTCCAGGGCGACAGCCCCCACAGTGCCGAATTTTTTCTCCACACCTCCCGGCTCCAGCAACACCGTCTCCGGTTGCTGCTGTTGCGCAGCCCACTGGCGACGACGCAAAGGCGTGTCGTACCAGTCATTGCTGACATGTTCGAGACCCGCCTGTTCGGACAGGAACAAGTCCGCCCCGGCACCGGCCAGCAGCACATGCTCGCTATGCTCCAGCACCGCCCGCGCACCGCATATCGGGTTGCGCACATGATGCACGCCGGCTACGGCTCCGGCTTCCAAGTTGGCCCCGTTCATGATCGCGGCGTCCAGTTCGTGGTCACCGCTGTGGGTAAACACCGCGCCTTTGCCGGCGTTGAACCAGGGGCACTCTTCAAGCTCAACCACACTGGCTTGTACCGCATCCAGACTGCTGCCGCCCTTTTCCAGGACATCGACACCCGCCTTGAGCGCCTGCAGCAGTGCTGCGTGGATCGCCTGTTCGTCTTCGCGGGTCAAAACACCGGGCATCAGCACACCGGCACCGCCATGCAAGGCCATCGCAATGGATTGGGTCATTGGGCATGCACTCCGTGATTGATGATCTGGCTCAAAAAACGTTGGGTTCGAGGTGATTCAGGGGCTGAGAAAAACCGCTCCGGGGGGGCCTCTTCAATGATTTCACCCTGATCCATAAAGACAATGCGGTCGGCTACCTTGCGTGCAAAACCCATTTCGTGGGTCACGCAGATCATGGTCATGCCTTCCTGGGCCAGGCCGGTCATGACGTCCAGCACTTCCGCGATCATTTCCGGGTCCAGGGCCGAGGTCGGCTCGTCAAACAGCATGACCTTGGGTTGCATGCACAGCGCCCGGGCTATGGCGATTCGTTGCTGCTGACCACCGGATAACTGCGACGGAAACTTGTTGGCGTGGTCGCGCATCTTGACCTTGTCCAGCAAGCCCAGCGCTCGTTCAATGGCCTCAGCCTCGGGCACGCCCAGGTTGGAAGTCTGCGGTAACGTGCAGTTTTTCAGCACCGTGAGGTGCGGGAACAGGTTGAAGTGCTGGAAGCACATGCCCACCTGGCGGCGGATGCGCTCAAGCCCCTTGAGGTCGCCGTCAAGTTCCTCGCCCAGCACGACAACCAGGCCCTGCTGGTGTTGTTCCAGCTGGTTGATGCAGCGGATCAGAGTTGACTTGCCGGAGCCCGAAGGCCCGCAGATCACTACTTTTTCCCCGGCATGGACATTCAGCGAGATGTTTTTCAGCACATGGGCATTGCCGAACCACTTGTTCAATTGTTCGATGCGTACCATTGCGGCGGCATCAGCCTTGGGTTTGCTGATCATGAGCGGCTTTGCTCCATACGTTGTTCAAGGTGTCGGGCATAGCGCGACAGTGCAAAACAGATGACGAAGAAGTAGATCGCCAGGAAGACGTAGATTTCGTGGCCGTACTCAACCCATTCCGGGGCGACGGCGGTGCTCATGGCGATACCGACGATGTCCAGTACGCCGACGATCATCACCAGCGTGGTCTCTTTGAACAGGCCGATAAACTGCGTGAGCAAGGGCGCAATGGATTGCTTGAGCACTTGCGGCAAAATGATCTGGCCCATGGTTTTCCAGTAACCAAAACCCAGCGCCATGGCCGCCTCGTATTGGCCCTTGGGCAGGTTCTGCAAACCCCCGCGCAGGGTTTCAGCCATATAGGCGGCGGTAAACAGGATCAGCACCAGTTGCACCCGCAAGAGGATGTCGAAGGCCGAATCCGGCGGCAGGAACAGCTGAATCATCAGCGAAGCCATAAACAGCAGCGAAATCACCGGCACCGAGCGCACCAGCTCGATATAGAGCACGCAAAGCATGCGCACCACCGGCAGTTTCGAACGTCGGCCCAGCGCCAGCAAAATCCCCAGCGGCAGCGCGAAAATCATCCCGGCGGTGCCCAGAAATACTGTCACCAGCATCCCGGCGAACTTGGTCGAAGACACCTCGGGCAAACCGGCACCGCCCTTGAGCAGCCACCACATCACGATCGGCAGCAACGCCAGATACGCCAGCAGCAGGCGACGGTCCAGGCGCTTGAAAAACAGCAAGACAAACGCCGCCCCTGCCAGCACCAGTGCCAGGCTTACCCGCCACTGTTCGGCTTGCGGATAGAAGCCGTACACAAACAGGTTCCAGCGTTGGGTAATCGGCAACCAGCAGGCGCCGCCGGGGTTGCAGTCTTTGGCACTGCTGCCGATGAAGGTGGCATCGAATACCAGCCAGTTCAGCGCAGCAGGAATGCACCAGCACAGCAGCGCCAGCACGCCCAGGGTCAGCAGGCTGTGGCCCACGCTGGGGAACAACTGGCTGCGGCTCCAGGCTGCGGCGCGCTGTACCCAGGGCAAGCGCGGCGGTGCCAGCGGGACTGCCAGTGCCTGATTCATTGCGGTCATGTTCAGTGCCCCCTCTGGCCGATACGGTGGTTGTAGATGTTCATCCCCAGGGAGATCACCAGGCTGATCAGGCAGTAAGTGCCCATCACCAGCGCGATGCATTCAATGGCCTGGCCGGTCTGGTTCAGGGTTGTTCCGCCGGTGGACGACACCAGTTCCATAAAACCGATGACCACCCCCAGTGAAGAGTTCTTGACGATATTCAGGTACGTGTTGGTGATCTGCGGGATCATCGGGTAGATGGCCTGGGGTACGATCAACTGGCGCATTGTGGAACCGGATTTGAAGCCGAGCGCCCTGGCCGCTTCGTACTGGCCGCGGTGTACCGACTCAATCGCGCCACGCACAATCTCGGCGATATAACTGGCGCTGTAGAACGACAAGGCCAGGCATAACGCAAGCATCTCCGGCACCAGGGTGATTCCGCCCTTGAAACCGAAACCGCGCTGCACCGGTACTTCCCATTGCACATGGGCATCACTCAAGGCATACACCAGCACGGGCAGCAGCACCGCCCCGGCCAACAGCGCGGGCCAGCGTCTGCAGGCAAAACCGCGCCACGGCCCGCGGGCTTCCTTCAAGCGGCAAAACACATAAGCCAGCAACGTGCCCAGCAGCATGAGGAAAAGCCCCCAGCCGACCACACTGCCCTGTTCGAGCCAGGGCAGTGTGAGGCCGTTGTTGTTCAGAAACACCACGCCAAACAGCGAGGCCGAGTGCTTGACCCCCGGCAGCGCCAGCACCAGGCCGTACCACCAGACCAGATGCACCACCAGCGGCACATTGCGCAAAAATTCGATGCAGGTGCCGCTCAGGCGCTTGATCAGCCAGTTGTCCGAGACGCGCGCCATGCCCAGCGCACCTCCCAGCAGGGTCGCCAGCACAATGCTCAGCACCGACACCAGCAGCGTGTTGAGCAAGCCCACCAGATAGGCGCGGGCATAGGTCGCATCCGGGGTGTAATCAATCAGCGAGAAGCTGATGTCATAGCCTGCGCGCTGGGATAGAAAACCGAATCCCGAGGCGATATTGAGGTTCTTCAAGTTCAGCGCGGCGTTGCTGGAGAGCAGATAAAACACCGCGGCAACCAGAGCCAGTACCAGCCCCTGCTGCAGCACGCTCGACAGGCGCAGATTGGGCGAACGATGGGTCGACATCACAGAAATCCCCTCAGCGAATCGGCGGCGCGTACATCAGGCCATGGTCTTTCCAGCTGCGGTTGAGGCCGCGCGGGATGTTCAATGCCGTCTGCTGGCCGAGGTTACGGTCGTAGATTTGTGCGTAGTTGCCGACTTGCTTGAGGGCGCGATAGGCCCAGTCACTGTCCAGGCCAAAGGACTTGCCGATGGTGCCTTCGGTGCCCAGCAAACGGGCGATATCGGTGGATGCGCTCTTGTTGCCACGCAACTCGTCGACGTTATCCGAGGTCACGCCCAGTTCTTCGCCGGTCATCAGGGCATAGGCGGTCCAGGTCACAATATTGCGCCAGACCGTATCACCCTGTGCGACAAAGGCCCCCAACGGCTCCTTGGAAATCACCTCGGGCAGCAACGCATAGTCCTTGGGGTTGTTCATCAGCGCCAAACGCGCCGCCAGCCCCGAAGAGTCATTGGAAATGGCGTTACAGCGCCCGCGCTGGAAGGCAGCGTAGAGTTCGGGGCTTTTTTCGATGACCACGGTTTTGTAAGTCAGGCCACGGCGGCCAAAATAGTCCTCCAGGTTTTGCTCGGAGGTGGTGCCCGGTGACAGGCAGAAAGTGGCACCGTCCAGGTCGGTGAGTTTCTCGATGCCGTCGGCTGCGTGGGTCATAAAGCCCTGGCCGTCGTAGAACCAGACCGTGGTGAAGTCCACGCCCAGGTTGGCTATGCGTTCAGCGGTCCAGGAAGCGGCACGGGACAGAATATCGATCTCCCCGGAAGCCAGGGCAGTAAAGCGGTTTTTGGCGGTGGTGGTCAGGTACTCGACCTTGTCCGCATCCCCCAGCACCGCAGCGGCCACAGCGCGGCACAGGTCTACGTCCATACCGGTCCAGCGGCCCTTGTCATCGATCAGCGAAAACCCCGGTTTGTCACCTGCGACCCCGCAGCGCACGCTGCCATGGGCCTTGACCTTGTCCAGCACACCTGCCTGGGCAGCCTGGGCACCGGTCAACAGCAGGGACAACAGCGGAGCCCCCAGCAAAAGCTTGGCCCTATTCAATTTGTGCATATCATTGCCCTTTTAAAATTCTTCTTGTTATGTCTGTCAACCACAATCCAACGGCAGGTGGCGGTTTAGGTGCACAATAAAGACGGCGGCATGGCGCGGATAGCGGCAATTGATCCACTATGCTGGACGGGCTATCGAATATTGGAATAAGTCTATGAACATTGACTGGTACGAAGATTTTCTCGCCCTGGCCGATACCGGCAAGTTCACGGCCGCGGCCAGCATGCGCAACTCATCGCAATCGGCGCTGAGCCGACGCATTCAATTGCTGGAAGCCCACCTGGGCGCGACCCTGATCGACCGCGAGCGCAACCCGGTGCGCCTGACCGCTGCTGGCGAAGCGCTGCTGCCCAATGCCGTTGAGCTGGTACGCATGGCCCGCGACTGCGAGCAAAGCGTCAAGGTGCTCAACCGGCCGCTGACCTTTGCCTCGCTGCATACTCTGGCGTGCAACTTTTTCCCGGGCTGGATCAGCCAGTTGAACAGCCCGCAGGCGCCGCTGTTCACCCGTATCGACACGGGCTATCGGAGCACCGACGACTACTACATGGCGCTGATGTCCGGGCGCTGCGACTTCATCCTGTTCTATCGCGACACCAAGACCGCACCCTACTCGCGCCAGAGCGAGTTCGAGGTCAAGTCCCTGGGTCATGACGAGCTGTACTGGGTGGCCACTCCGCAACTGGCGGCGCATTGCACCCAGACCGACGAACCGATCCCGCTGCTCAGCTATTCGCGCAGTGCGCAATTGCATGAACTGTCGCGTACCCAGATCAACCGTCACCCCCAGCCTCAGCGTTTGCTGCAGGTATTCGAGGCCACGGTGTCCGAGGCACTCAAACCGATGGTCGCCAGTGGCCAGGGGGTGGCGTGCATGCCCCACAGCATGGTGGCGCCGCTGATTGAGCGCGGTGAACTGGTGCGCGTGTACCCGGACATGGAGTCCGACCATCTGGAAGTGATCCTGGTGCGCTGGCGGGACAACCGCAACCCCCAGGCAGAAGCGCTCTGGCAGCGCCTTTAGCCACACGCACCCCCTTTGTGGGAGCGGGCTTGCTCGCGATGGCAGCACCGCAGTTTACCTGCCGCACCGAGGCGTCTGCATCGCAGGCAAGCCAGCTCCCACAGGTTTGGCACTGTTCACACTCCCAGAGCCTTCACGCTGTTGGCGCAACAACCGTGAGCCAGGAGCAAGCCCCTTTGTGGGAGCGGGCTTGCTCGCGATGGCAGCACCGCAGTTTGCCTGCCGCACCGTGCGTCTGCATCGAAGGCAAACCTGCTCTCACAGGTTTGGCACTGTTCACATGGCCTGTGCCTTAACCCCGTGAAAATCATATGAGCCTGAGAAGGCTATTGAACCAACCCGACCTGAATCTTTTCCACCACCTCCTGCATCGCCGGTAAGAACCGCCGTGCAGCTTCCTCGACCGGCATGGCCTTGGCGATATACACCAGGTTCAGGCAACCCATCACCCGCTCCTCATGCATCACCGGGATCGCAATCGCCGCGATCTTGCGCTCTTCTCCCCAGTGCGCGTTGTTTTCGCCATAGCCCTTGCTGCGTGTGTGCTCCACCAGTCGCTCGACGAATCGGCGATCCGCCGCCAACGCCGACTGCGAGTCGTCCCGACTGATCATCAACTCGATCAATTCTTCCCGCTCGGCCGGCGGGCAAAACGCAAAGTATGCCCGCCCGGTCGCGGTCATCAGCAAGGGTAAGCGGCGCCCCACCATCGAACGGTGAAACGACAGGCGACTGAAACGGTGAGTGGTTTCGCGAATCACCATCGCGTCGCCATCCAGGGTGCACAGGTCGGTGGGCCAGGCCACTTGCTGGAGCAATTGACCCAGCAAGGGCGCAGCAATCGAAGAAATCCACTGTTCATCGCGAAAGCCTTCGCTCAGCTCACGCACCTTCAGGGTCAACCGGTAGCTGTCATCCGATTCACTGCGGCGCACGTAGCCTTCGGCCTGCAATGTCTCCAGTAAACGACGCACGGTAGTACGGTGCAAACCGCTCTGCTCGGCCAACTGAGCCGTACTGGCGCCCCCGTCAAAACGGTTGAGACCGTTGATCAGTAACAACCCGCGCATTAGGCCCCGCACGGCCTTGTATTCGGTTTCGCTCATGTGTTTCCCATTATTTTTATCGGTAAATCAACGATGTGCACTGAGTGCACCCTAGCAAGGGTTCTCGTTGTTCACCAGCTTCGCGATTTCCATACTGCGCCCAACAAGAAATCCAAAAAAAGCGCTGTACGGAGATACCCATGAGTTCTGCACCCACTGCTTCCACCTTGGACCTGAGCACCGATATCGCCATTGTCGGAGCGGGTCCTGTCGGGCTGATGATCGCCAATTACCTGGGCCAATGTGGTGTAAACGTCACCTTGGTGGAAAAGCTCGACAGCCTGATCGACTACCCGCGCGCCATTGGCCTGGACGACGAAAGCCTGCGCACATTCCAGGCCGTCGGCCTTGCCGATAACGTGCTGCCGCACACCACGCCCTGGCATGCGATGCGCTTCATGACGCCCAAAGGTCGCTGCTTTGCAGACATCCAGCCCAAGACCGATGAGTTTGGCTGGTCCCGCCGTAACGCCTTTATTCAGCCGCTGGCTGATCGCGTGCTGTTCGAAGGCCTGCAACGCTTTGACAACGTCAAGGTACTGTTCGGTCGCGAACTCGAAGGCTTCGAGCAAAGCGACAGCGGTGTGCAACTCACACTGAAAAACGCCGAGGGTCGCAGCGAACGCCTGCAGGCCAAGTACCTGATTGGCTGCGATGGCGGCAACAGCCTGGTGCGGCGCAGCCTTGGCATCAGTTTTGAAGGCAAGACTGCGCCCAATCAGTGGATCGTCGTGGATATCGCCAACGACCCCCTGAGCACACCCCATGTGTACCTGTGCTGCGACCCGGTGCGCCCCTACGTGTCCGCCGCCCTGCCCCACGGGGTGCGTCGCTTTGAGTTTATGGTAATGCCCGGTGAGACCGAGGCCGAGCTGAGCAAGCCCGAAAACATGCGCAAGCTGCTGGCCAAAGTGCTGCCGGACCCGGATCGCATCGAGCTGATTCGCAGCCGCGTCTATACCCACAACGCCCGCCTCGCAGGCCGCTTCCGTCAGGGCCGGGTACTGCTGGCCGGGGATGCCGCGCATATCATGCCAGTCTGGCAGGGCCAGGGTTACAACAGCGGCATGCGCGATGCCTCCAACCTGGCCTGGAAACTGTCACTGGTGATCAAGGGCCTGGCCAATGACCGCCTGCTCGACAGCTATGAGCTGGAGCGCCGGGATCACGCCAAGGCCATGATCGACCTCTCGGTACTGGCCGGCCACGTACTGGCCCCCCCCAAGCGCTGGCAGGGCACCCTGCGCGATGGCGTGTCGTGGCTGCTCAACTATGTGCCGCCGGTCAAACGCTATTTCGTCGAGATGCGCTTCAAGCCCATGCCGCAATACAGCCGTGGCGCTCTGATCGTGCCGAGCGAAAAAGGCTCGCCGGTGGGCAAGATGTTCATTCAGCCCAAGGTACTGACCGACGCCGGTGCGACCGTGCTCCTCGATGAAGTGATCGGCGAGAATTTCGCCTTTATCGCCTGGGGCTGCGACCCGACCTGGGGCCTTACGACGGCGCAGATTGCTCAATGGAAAACCCTGGGCACGCGGTTTATTCAAGTGCTGCCGGATGTCCAGCTCAGGGCCCCGAGCGACGCCGGCAACGACGTGATTCGGGTCGGCGACAGCACTGGCCGCCTGCGCGAGTGGTTCGCCCGCGGCTCATCGTCCATTGCCCTGCTGCGCCCTGATCGCTTCCTCGCCGGGCTGGCCACACCGCAAACCCTAGGCAAGGCCTGCAATGAACTGGCCCAGGTGCTCAACGCGCAACCACACATTCAGGTGACACCAGCCGTCAGCAAGGTGGCTTGAGATGAGCGCCTATTTGCACTGTTTGTCACACACGCCGCTGGTGGGCTACGTCGACCCGGCCCCCGAAGTGCTGGCCGAAGTGGACTGCATGATCCGCAATGCCCGCGAACGCATCGCCCGCTTCAATCCGCAACTGATCGTGCTCCTGGGGCCCGATCACTACAACGGCTTTTTCTACGACGTCATGCCGCCTTTTTGCATTGGCATGGCCGCCGATGCCATCGGCGATTTCGACACCACAGCCGGCCCCCTCGACGTACCCAAAGCCCTGGCCGAAGCCTGCGCCCAAGCCGTCATGGAGGCTGGTATCGACACCGCCGTGTCCTACCGAATGCAAGTCGATCATGCCTTTGCCCAACCCCTGGAACTGTTGCTGGGCGGGTTGCGCACCTGCCCGGTGATTCCGGTCTTCATCAATTCGGTAGCCGTGCCCCTGCCCGGTTTCAAGCGGGCACGACTGCTGGGCGAGGCCATCGGCCAGTGGGCCAGATCACTGGACCTGCGCGTGCTGTTCCTGGCGTCCGGAGGCCTGTCCCATCAGCCTCCGGTGCCAGAACTGGCCAAGGTCGATGCCCGCATGGCCGACCGCTTGATGGGCAGCGGCCGCCAGTTGCCCGCCGATGAACGCGCCGCACGCCAGCAGCGGGTCATCCAGGCCGCCCGGCACTTCGTCGAGGACCAGAACAGCCTGCACCCGCTCAACCCGGTCTGGGACCAGCAGTTTCTCGACACGCTGGAGCAGGGCCGCTTGAGCGACCTCGATGCACTGGGCAATGACGCGCTGTCGGCGCTCGCCGGTAAATCGACCCACGAGGTGAAAACCTGGGTCGCCGCATTCGCCGCATTATCCGCCTTTGGCCCCTACCAAACCGAAGGCCGCTACTACCGCCCGATTCCCGAATGGATTGCAGGCTTCGGCGCCCTTGGCGCGCAGCCGCTGACCCACCCCCTTTGAATTCAAGGATCACTGCCATGACTGCCACTGCCAGCGTATTCACTGAAGCCTCGACCAGCCGCTTTGCCCGTATCAAGGAAGGCGACCTGGACCTGCAATTGCACTACAACGACGTCGGCCAGGGTGCCGAGACCGTGGTCATGCTCCACGGCTCCGGGCCCGGCGCCAGCGGCTGGGCCAACTTCAACCGCAACATCGAACCGCTGGTGACTGCCGGTTACCGGGTGATCCTGCTCGATTGCCCGGGCTGGAGCAAAAGCGACCCGGTGGTGAGCGAAGGCTCACGCTCCAACCTCAATGCGTCGGCGCTCAAGGGTCTGCTCGATGTGCTGGACCTTGACCGCGTGCACATCATCGGCAACTCGATGGGCGCCCACAGCACCGTGGCCTTCGCTCTGGAAAACCCCGGGCGCATCGGCAAACTGATCCTCATGGGCGGCGGCACCGGCGGCCCGAGCGCATTTGTGCCCCAGCCCACCGAAGGCATCAAGCTGATCGGTGCGCTGTACCGCGAGCCGACCATCGAGAACCTGAAAAAGATGATGAGCGTCTTCGTTTTCGACACCAGCAGCCTGACCGAAGAACTGTTCCAGACCCGTCTGGATAACCTTCTGGCGCGCCGCGACCACCTGGAAAACTTCGTAAAAAGCAGCACCATCAATCCCAAACAGTTTCCCGACTTCAGCCATCGCCTGCACGAAATCAGCGCCGAAACCCTGCTGGTCTGGGGGCGCGAAGACCGCTTTGTGCCGATGGATACCGGCTTGCGCCTGCTGGCAGGGCTGCCCAACGCGCAGCTGCACGTGTTCAACCGCTGCGGCCACTGGGCGCAATGGGAACACGCCGACACCTTCAACCGCATGGTGCTGGACTTCCTGACCCACTGATAACCGAGACCGCCATGAACCCGACTCTCGAAACACTGGCCCAACTGGCCGCCGACCTGCGCCACGCCGAAACCCACAGCAGTGCCATCGCCCCCCTGCGCGAGCTGATCGGTGAGGACAACGCGACAGCCGCCTACACCATCCAGCAGATCAATGTCGCCCACGGCGTCGCCAATGGACGCCGGGTGGTGGGCCGAAAAATCGGCCTGACCAACCCCAAGGTGCAAGCGCAGCTGGGCGTGGACCAACCGGACTTCGGCACTCTGTTCGCCGACATGTGCTACGGCGACAACCAGACCGTACCCATCGATCGCGTGTTGCAGCCCAAGATCGAGGCTGAAATCGCCTTGATCCTCAAACATGACCTGCCCCACTCCGACACCACCTTCGACGAGGTCATGGCCGCCACCGGCTGGGTGATGCCGGCTCTGGAAATCGTCGGCAGCCGCGTGCAGCAGTGGAACATCCGCTTTGTCGACACGGTGGCCGATAACGCCTCCAGCGGCTGCTACGTACTCGGCGGCCCGGCCCGCAGCCTTGATGGGCTGGACTTGCGCAATGCGGGCATGTGCATGACCCGCAATGGTGAAGAAGTTTCCAGTGGCAGCGGCGCGCAATGCCTGGGCCATCCGCTCAATGCGGCCGTATGGCTGGCTTGCACCATGGCGCGCCTGGGCAATCCGCTGCAAGCGGGCGACATCATCCTGACCGGCGCACTGGGGCCGATGGTGGCCGTGGCCGCCGGTGATCGTTTCGACGCGCATATCGAAGGCATCGGCAGTGTCGGTGTGGACTTCTCGCAACACGGCAGCGCCGAGTAATCGGCGACTTGCGTGCAACTGAGGCAACAATAATGAACAAGAAACTCAAGGTCGCCATCATCGGCTCCGGCAATATCGGCACCGACCTGATGATTAAAATCCTGCGCAATGCCCGGCACCTGGAAATGGGCGCAATGGTTGGCATCGACCCGGCCTCCGACGGTCTGGCCCGTGCTGCGCGCATGGGTGTTGCAATCACCCACGAAGGCGTTGAAGGCCTTACGCGCATGGACGTGTTCAAGGACATCGACTTCGTGTTCGATGCCACATCGGCCGGTGCCCATGTCAAGAACGACGCTTTTCTGCGCGCGATCAAACCCGGCATCCGCCTGATTGACCTCACCCCGGCGGCCATCGGCCCGTACTGTGTACCGGTGGTCAATCTGGAGCAGAACCTGGACCAGTTGAACGTCAACATGGTGACCTGCGGCGGCCAGGCAACCATTCCGATGGTCGCCGCCGTGTCCCGTGTGGCCAAGGTTCATTACGCCGAAATCGTCGCTTCGATTGCCAGTAAATCTGCCGGCCCCGGCACCCGCGCCAATATCGACGAGTTCACCGAAACCACCTCCAGGGCCATCGAAGTGATTGGCGGTGCAACCAAGGGCAAGGCGATCATCGTGATGAACCCTGCCGAGCCGCCGCTGATCATGCGCGACACCGTTTTTGTACTCAGCGAAGCCGCAGACCAGGCACTGGTCGAGGCGTCTGTCGTCGAAATGGCGGCAGCCGTACAAGCCTATGTGCCGGGCTATCGCCTCAAGCAACGCGTGCAGTTTGACGTAATCCCTGAAGACAGGCCGCTGACCATTCCCGGACTGGGCAGATATTCCGGGCTCAAGACTTCGGTGTTTCTGGAAGTCGAAGGCGCCGCCCACTACCTGCCGGCCTACGCCGGAAATCTCGACATCATGACCTCTGCAGCCTTGGCCACCGCTGAGCGCATGGCGCTGTCGATGCTCAACGTCTGAGGGGAAAACCATGAACGATAAAAAGATCTATATCAGCGACGTCACCCTGCGTGACGGCAGCCATGCCGTGCGCCACCAGTACTCGTTGCAGAACGTGCAGGATATCGCCCGCGCCCTGGACAAGGCCCGCGTCGACGCCATCGAGGTGGCCCACGGCGATGGTCTGCAAGGTTCGAGTTTTAACTACGGTTTCGCCTCCCATACCGATCTGGAATGGATCGAAGCGGCGGCGGACGTGATCAGCCACGCAAAAATCACCACCCTGCTGTTGCCCGGCATCGGCACGGTGCATGACCTCAAGGCTGCGTACAACGCCGGGGCCCGGGTCGTGCGCATCGCCACGCACTGCACCGAAGCCGATGTGTCGAAACAGCACATCGAGTACGCCCGGGAACTGGGCATGGACACTGTCGGCTTTTTGATGATGAGCCACATGATCCCTGCCGATCAGTTGGCGGCCCAGGCCAAACTGATGGAGAGCTACGGCGCGACCTGCGTGTACATGGCCGACTCGGGCGGAGCGATGAACATGCAGGACATTCGTGATCGCTTCCGTGCGTTCAAGGCCGTGCTCAAGCCTGAAACCGAAACCGGCATGCATGCCCACCACAACCTGTCGCTGGGCGTAGCCAACTCGATTACGGCGGTTGAAGAAGGCTGCGACCGGATCGATGCCAGCCTCGCGGGCATGGGGGCCGGGGCCGGCAATGCCCCGCTGGAAGTGTTTATCGCCGCCGCCGAGCGTCTGGGCTGGAACCACGGCACAGACCTTTACACGCTGATGGATGCCGCGGATGACATTGTCCGACCGTTGCAGGATCGCCCGGTGCGGGTCGACCGCGAGACCTTGGCGCTGGGTTATGCCGGGGTGTATTCGAGCTTCTTGCGCCACGCCGAAATCGCTGCGGCCAAGTACGGCCTCAAGACCCTTGACATCCTGGTCGAACTGGGCAAGCGGCGGATGGTGGGCGGCCAGGGAGACATGATCGTCGACGTGGCGCTGGACCTGCTCAAACGCTAAGGCCTTCCTTACCCCCCCTTATAGGAGCGGGCTTGCTCGCGATGCAGGCAACGCGGTTTACCTGACGAACCGCATTGATCCAATCGCGAGCAAGCCTGCTCCCACAGAAACAGGGGTTAACGCTGCTTCATCCATAACAACAATAAAACGGGTACAGCCCATGACTTCACTCAATCTGCAAATGGCCCGCACCATCGGCCTGTGTTTTCTCGTTGCCCTCATGGAAGGCCTCGATCTACAGGCCGCAGGGATCGCTGCTCAAGGCATGGCTGCCGCGTTCGAACTGGATAAATTACATATGAGCTGGGTGTTCAGCGCCGGAATTTTCGGCCTGTTGCCCGGTGCGTTCGCCGGTGGGTGGCTGGCTGACCGCATTGGCCGCAAACGGGTGCTGATGGCCTCGGTGGGGCTGTTCGGGGTGTTCTCCCTTGCCACCGCATTGGCCTGGGACATTAACAGCCTGCTGGTCGCACGCTGCCTCACCGGCGTTGGCCTCGGTGCCGCCCTGCCCAACCTGATCGCCCTCACCAGCGAAGTGGCTGGCCCGCGCCTGCGCGGCACGGCGGTAAGCCTCATGTATTGCGGCGTGCCTTTGGGCGCCGCGCTGGCCGCCCTGATCGGCATCGCCGACCTGGCCGGTGGCTGGCAAGTGGTGTTCTACGTCGGTGGCGTGGTGCCGCTGTTGATCGTGCCACTGCTGGGGCTCTACCTTCCCGAGTCGCAGCAGTTTCGCAACGTTCAGGGCGAGGCGCCCATCGGTGTGGTTCAGGGTTTATTTCGCGAGGGCGCGGCACTGCCGACTACGCTTATCTGGGTTAGCTATTTCTTTACCCTGATGGTGGTCTACATCCTGATCAACTGGCTGCCCAGCCTGGTGATCGGCCAGGGGTTCACCGGGCGCCAGGCCAGCTGGGTGATGCTTGCCCTGCAAATTGGCGCAGCAGCCGGCACCCTGTTTCTGGGCTGGGTCATGGACCGCCTGCCCGCCTGGGCGCTGTCGGCACTGATCTATGTGGGCATCCTGGTGTCACTGACCGCCCTTGGGTTGGCGAGCCATCTGCCGGGCATGCTGGCGGCGGGCTTTATTGCCGGTTTTTTTGCCACCGGAGGTCAATGCGTGCTCTACGCCCTGGCACCGCATTTCTATCGCCCCTCGATACGCGCCACGGGCGTGGGCAGCGCAGTGGCCATCGGTCGCCTCGGTGCCATGAGCGGCCCCTTGGTGGCCGGCAAGATGCTCGCGCTGGGCACCGGCACCGCCGGGGTGATGCTGGCGTCGGCGCCAGGCATCGTGATTGCGGCCGTGGCCATGTTTTACCTATCGGTGCGGCGCAACGCAGCATCACCCGACTGACTACCTGCGCGCCGAAAGGCGCGCAGTGCTCCACCCCCCATAACAATAAAAGTGAACCTGCCATGCTCAAGACTGTTCTTCGGGCGCTCAGCGCCTGCACCTGGGTTTTATCCATGACCACGGCTGTGGCCAGCGGTTTTGTCGATGACAGCCACGCTGACCTGGTGATGCGCAACTATTACTTCGATCGTAACTACGTCAATGCAACCCCGCAGGCTGCGGCCCGAGAGTGGGCACAGGGTTTTATCCTCAACCTGCGTTCGGGCTACACCGAAGGGCCGGTGGGCTTTGGCCTGGACGCGCAAGGCTTGCTCGGTGTGCGCCTGGATTCCTCACGCGCCCGCACCGGCACCGGCCTGCTGCCGTATGACGCCAACACCCGCGAGCCTGCCGATGAGTACTCGGAACTGGGGCTGACCGCCAAGGTTCGCGCCTCGCAAACCGAGCTGCAAGTGGGCACCATCAGCACCTTTTTGCCGATCGCATTCGCCAGCCCTACCCGCCTGCTGCCGCAAACGTTTCGCGGCGCGTATCTGAAGTCCCAGGAAATTGATCAACTCACGCTGCACGTCGGCTGGCTGGACCGCATCAACCTGCGTGACTCAACCGACTACCAGAAAATGTCGGTCGGCTCGCCCAATGGCCGCTTTAATGGTACGGCCGAGTCCAACCGCTTTATGTTTATCGGCGGTGACTATGCCTGGTCAGCGCAACTGACTCTCAAGTACTACCACGCCGAACTCGCGCAGCTGTACCGCAAGGACTTTTACGGCTTTGTCGATAATCGCAAGCTGGGCCCCGGCAGCCTGAAAAGCGATTTTCGCCTGTTTGTCACCGACGAAGACGGTGCGGCCAAAGCCGGGACGGTGGACAACCGCAATGCCGCACTGATGCTGACCTACAGCCTGGGCGCCCATAAATTCGGTGCCGGTTATATGCAACTGACTGGCAAGACTGGCATGCCGTATCTGTTTGGCACCGAACCGCTGGTGATCACTGAAGGCACCCTCAGTTCCGAGTTCCTCAACCCCAAGGAACGCAGCTGGCAGGTGCGCTATGACTACAACTTTGCCGGGATGGGCGCGCCGGGCCTCAACGGCATGCTGCGCTACGTGAGTGGCGACAATATCGAGCTGGCCAGGTTTGGCGGCTCGAACCTGAGTGAGAGCGAAAAAGACATCGAGCTCTGGTATGTCCTGCAAAGCGGCCCGCTCAAGGATCTGTCGTTGCGCCTGCGCAACGCCTGGTACCGCAACGACTTCACCGCCCAGGCCAGCCACCGCGATGACAACGAGCTGCGGCTCAATATCGATTACACCTGGAAATGGTGGTGACTATTTGCGACCACAGATGCGACATGGGCTGGCTGTACAGGCAGGAGTTTCGCTAAGCTCTGCGGTTTCCCATTGTCCTCAAGCGGTAAGCCCATGATTGAAGTCACCGAGGTGTCCATAGCCCAACTGCGCGCCGCGCTCGAATCCGGCCAGACCACGGCGGTAGAACTGGTACAGGCTTATCTGGCGCGGATCGACGCCTACGACACGGCTGACACCCCCACCGCCCTCAATGCCGTGGTGGTGCGCAACCCCCAGGTGCTGAGCGAGGCGCAGGCCTCCGACGAGCGCCGGGCCAAGGGCCAGACCCTCGGCCCGCTGGACGGCATCCCCTATACCGCCAAGGACAGTTACCTGGTCAAGGGCCTGACCGCCGCGTCGGGCAGCCCGGCCTTCAAGGACCTGGTGGCGTACCGCGATGCGTTCACCATTGAACGCCTGCGCGGTGCCGGTGCCATCTGCCTGGGCAAGACCAACATGCCACCCATGGCCAACGGCGGCATGCAGCGCGGGGTCTATGGCCGCGCCGAAAGCCCGTACAACGCTGACTACCTCACGGCCCCCTTCGCTTCCGGCTCGTCCAACGGCGCAGGCACGGCCACGGCGGCCAGCTTCTCGGCCTTCGGCCTGGCGGAAGAAACCTGGTCGAGCGGGCGCGGCCCGGCTTCAAACAATGGTTTGTGTGCCTACACCCCTTCACGGGGTGTGATCTCGGTGCGCGGCAACTGGCCGCTGACGCCGACCATGGACGTGGTGGTGCCCTTTGCCCGCACCATGGCCGACCTGCTCGAAGTGCTCGATGTGGTAGTCGCGCAAGATACTGATACCCGTGGAGACCTGTGGCGCCTGCAGCCCTGGGTACCGATCCCGAGCGTGGCTTCGGTGCGTCCGGCCTCCTATGCACAACTCAATGCCGGCAGCGAAGCGCTGGCCGGCAAACGCTTTGGCGTACCGCGCATGTATATCAATGCCGACCCCGAGGCCGGCACATCCGAAGCACCGGGCATCGGCGGCCCGACCGGGCAGCGCATCATCACCCGCGCCTCGGTGATCGACCTGTGGCAAGCCGCGCGCAAGGCCATCGAAGCCCAGGGCGGCGAAGTGATTGAAGTGGACTTCCCGCTGGTCTCCAACTGCGAAGGCGATCGCCCCGGCGCGCCAACCGTGTTTACCCGCGGACTGGTGTCCAAAGCGTTTATGCATGACGAGCTTTGGGAGTTGTCCGCATGGGCGTTCGATGATTTTCTGCGCGCCAACGGTGACCCGAAACTCAACCGGTTGGCCGACGTTGATGGACCGCTGATTTTTCCTCACGACCCGGGCACCCTGCCCAACCGTGAAGACGAACTGGCGGCAGGCATGGATGAATACGTGCGCATGGCCCAGCGCGGCATTACCCCGTGGGATCAGATCAGTACCGTGCCCGACGGTCTGCGCGGCCTTGAAAAAACCCGGCGCATCGACCTGGAAGACTGGATGGACCGCCTGGGCCTGGATGCCGTGCTGTTCCCGACCGTGGCCGATGTGGCCCCGGCAGATGCGGATGTGAACCCGGCGTCGGCAGATATCGCCTGGAGCAATGGCGTGTGGGTGGCTAACGGCAATCTCGCCATCCGCCATCTGGGCGTACCTACCGTGACCGTGCCCATGGGCGTGATGGCCGATATCGGCATGCCGGTGGGGCTGACATTTGCTGGTCGCGCCTATGACGATTCGGCGTTGCTGCGCTTTGCTTCGGCATTTGAGGCAACCGGCAGCAAACGCATGATCCCGCCGCGCACACCGCCATTGTCGGGTCGTTAACAGGAGGATCTCGTCAGCGGTCGTAAATCCGCTACACGCGCTATGCCTGATAAACCGTGGAAGCTGATTTTACGACTGCTTCGCAGCCGATCGCAGCCTCGCAAGGCTCGTCAGCTGCTACGGACTTCGTCACCCATCCCGGGTGTACCGCGTGTAGCCGTTGACGAGTAGAACGAGGCTACGATCGAGATGGTGCGCCACTGCGACGAAGCGGTCGCAAAACCGGTACACGCGGTAAGCCTGATTAACCGTGGAAGCTGATCTTACGGCTGCTACGCAGCCGATCGCAGCCTCGCACGGCTCGTCAGCGGCTACGGATTTCGTCACCCATCCCGAGCGTACCGCGTGGATTGCAGGCTCGCTCCCACATAACCCGCCCTGTACACACCTGTAACCACCCGCTCCTGCTCGACTCTCCAGACTCCAGCAAATCCTCACCCTGACCAGACCCCGGTCACAATCGACAACATCACTGCATTTTTAGTTGTATACAATAATAACCAATTCTGGTTACATCATTGCGCGCCTACGACACCGGCAATCGCCGCTGCGTATTGCCACGGTCAACCACCATGCAGCTTGCACAGCCGCTTCAATCCACCGCGCCTTACCGGCGCATGTCATCGCACATTCACTGCGCCCATGGGTGTGCCAGTGAACCGAGCACCCCTGCCCGGCCATGCTGCATCCGGCTGCCAGGGCTTGGCTCAAGCCGAAAACCTATGCCTGCAACCGCATTACGTTGAAAGCAAACTCCAAACGGAAGAGGAATACCCATGGCAAAGACTTTACTGGTCAAAAACGCCGAACTTCTGGTCACAATGGATGGTGAACGCAGGGAAATCAGGCGCGGTGGCCTGTTTATCGAAGACAACCTGATCAAGCAGGTCGGCCCCAGCGAATCCCTGCCGCAACAGGCCGACGTGATTCTGGACATGACCGGCAAGGTGGTTATCCCGGGCCTGGTCAACACCCACCACCATATGTACCAGAGCCTCACCCGCGTTGTGCCGGCAGCCCAGGACGGCGAGCTGTTCAACTGGCTCAACAATTTGTATCCAATCTGGGCACGACTGACGCCGGAAATGATCGCGGTTTCGACCCAAACAGCGATGGCCGAGCTGATTCTTTCCGGCTGCACAACCTCCAGCGACCATCTGTATATCTACCCCAACGGCTGCAAGCTGGACGACAGCATCCATGCCGCTGCAGAGATCGGCATGCGCTTTCACGCCGCACGCGGCAGCATGAGTGTGGGCCGTAGCCAGGGCGGTTTGCCGCCCGACTCGGTGGTTGAGAAAGAAAGCCATATTCTCAAAGAGTCCCAGCGTCTGATCGAGGACTACCACGACCCCCGCCATGGCTCGATGCTGCGCATGGTCGTGGCGCCCTGCTCACCCTTCTCGGTCAGCCGCGACCTGATGCGCGAAGCCGCAGTGCTCGCCCGCCAGTACGGGGTATCGCTGCACACCCACCTGGCCGAGAACGTCAGTGACATCGCCTACAGCCGCGAGAAGTTCGGCATGACCCCTGCCGAGTACGCCGAAGACCTGGGCTGGGTCGGCCCCGATGTCTGGCACGCCCATTGCGTACAACTCGATCAGCACGGCATCGAGCTGTTCGCCCGCACCGGCACCGGGGTTGCCCACTGCCCGTGTTCGAACATGCGCCTGGCTTCGGGAATCGCGCCGATTCGCAGGATGCGCGACCACGGCGTGCCGGTGGGGCTGGGGGTAGACGGTTCGGCGTCCAACGATGGCGCCAGCATGATCGGAGAAGTACGCCAGGCCCTGCTGTTGCAGCGGGTCGGGTTTGGCCCCGATGCGATGTCCGCTCGCGAGGCACTGGAAATTGCCACATTAGGGGGCGCCAAAGTGCTTAACCGCAATGACATTGGTGCACTGGCACCTGGCATGGTGGCGGATTTTGTCGCTTTCGATCTGGGCCATCTGGCCTATGCCGGGGCCCATCACGATCCGCTGGCAGCCCTGGTGTTCTGTACCCCGACCCAGGTCCATACCAGCGTAATCAATGGTCGCGTGGTGGTCAAAGATGGCCAGCTCACCACCGTCGACCTGCCACGGGTGCTGGAACGCCACAACCGCCTGGCCCACCAGTTGGTCAGCGGCGAATAACCCCTTCAGGCCGTTGAGCTCACAACCGGGCTCAACGGATGCAACTGAGAACGTGCTGTTAGACGCATCTAAAATAACAAAAGCGAGCGACTCACCATGACTTCTTCCGCTTCCCCTCGTCCAGAAGACGAAAACCTCGGTATTGGCGCCAACCTGGCTTACGGCCTGCAGCATGTGCTGACGATGTACGGGGGCATCATTGCGGTGCCCCTGATCATCGGTCAGGCGGCCGGCCTTTCCTCTGCCGACGTTGGCCTGTTGATCGCCGCTTCACTGTTCGCCGGTGGCCTGGCCACACTGCTGCAAACACTGGGCATTCCGTTTTTCGGCTGTCGCCTGCCATTGGTGCAGGGGGTGTCCTTCGCCGGTGTCTCCACCATGGTCGCCATCATTGGCGGCGACGGCAGTGGCGGCCTGCCGGTGGTGTTCGGGGCGGTGATCGTGGCTTCGGTGATCGGCCTGTTGATTACGCCGCTGTTTTCCAGCATCACCAAGTACTTTCCACCACTGGTGACGGGCATCGTCATCACCACCATCGGTCTGACCCTGATGCCGGTCACGGCACGCTGGGCCATGGGCGGCAACAGTCAGTCAGCGGACTTCGGCAGCATGGCCAATATTGGCCTGGCGGCAGTCACCCTGGTGCTGGTGTTGCTGCTCAGCAAACTGGGCAGCGCCAGTATCTCGCGCCTGTCGATTCTGCTGGCAATCGTTTTCGGCACACTGGTGGCCACCGCCGTTGGCATGACCGACTTCTCCCGGGTGCTTGAAGGCCCGCTGGTCGCACTGCCCGAAGTGCTGCACTTCGGCATGCCCGAGTTCCGCCTCGCGGCCATTCTGTCGATGCTGATCGTGATTATCGTGACCATGGTCGAAACCTCCGCCGACATCCTGGCCGTGGGCGAGATCATCGAAACCAAGGTCGACGCCAAACGCCTTGGCAACGGCCTGCGCGCCGACATGATTTCCAGTGCCCTGGCGCCGCTGTTTGGCTCCTTCACCCAGAGTGCCTTTGCACAGAACGTCGGCCTGGTCGCCGTAACCGGTATCAAGAGTCGCTATGTAGTGGCCACCGGCGGCCTGATCCTGGTAACCCTGGGGCTGCTGCCAGTGATGGGCCGCCTGGTCGCCGCCGTGCCCACTGCCGTACTTGGCGGGGCTGGCCTGGTGCTGTTTGGCACCGTCGCAGCCAGCGGCATCCGCACCCTGGCCCAGGTGGATTATCGCAACAACATGAACCTGATCATCGTCGCCACCTCGATCGGTTTCGGCATGATCCCCATTGCAGCGCCCAACTTCTACCAGCACTTCCCGACCTGGTTCGAGACCATCTTCCACTCCGGCATCAGCTCGGCCGCAATCATGGCCATCCTGCTTAACCTGCTGTTCAACCATCTGCGGGCCGGCAACTCCGACCAGCAGTCGGTATTCGTCGCCGCCAGCGACCGCATCCTGCGCTCGCGGGATATCAGCTGCCTCAACGATGGTGATGTGTTTCGCGACGGCAAGCTGTTCGACTGCAATGGCAAGGAAGTGCCGGTAGTGGAGTCCGACGAGCACCCTGAACAGGCTCCGGTCTTGCGCAAAAAGAGCTTCGAGCAAGAGCACTAAACCGCCATAAATCCCGCAATGTTGTTCACTTAAGGGATTTCTAACGCTGTGGGAGCGGGCTTGCTCGCGATGGTCGTAAACGATGACGCGTATTTACTGAGTAAATGCGTCGCTCTGAAGACCATCGCGAGCAAGCCCGCTCCCACAATTGAGTAGCGTTGCTCTTAAGTGAACAGCATTGCGATACATGCCGACGGCTGGATGCAAGCAACCGGCCATCGAACTTTTCCCTGATTATCTGTCTATGTGAATACGCCAATCTGCCCGACAAGCGCGAGCCTCCAGGCATTGCGCTGCAGATAGCTACACATTCGAATGATATTCAGAGGTTATCTTCGCTCATGAAATTCCACGCCCCACGGATGGTGCTTTTGAGCCTGTTCGCGTTTGCGGCAATGGGCTCGGCATCTGCCACACCGATAAAGACCTCGCCCGCGGTTTTTGCCACTCAACCTGCAACCGTTGAGGCAACGGCGCCCATGGCAGCCAACCCCTGGCCAACGTTGGCCGGCCAACCACCAGCGGCCCTGCTTGCCCGTGACGATCACAAGCGGTATGACAACCGCTGGCATGCCCGCAGAGACGATCGACACAGAGAAAACTGGCGTCGCGATCAATGGCGCCGCGAGCAAGCCCGCCGCGAAGCCGAGCGCCGTCGCCATGACAGGGCCATGCACCAGCGCTACGACAACCATCACCGCGACTATCGTCGCTGATCAAAAGGGGCTGCTGCACACAGCAGCCCCTGTATGGGAATTCAGCAGCCGCTCAATGCCACCTGTGGCCGCTCGCCGGTAAAGAACAGCGGTCGCAGGCGCACGCCCACAGTGTTGCCGATAAACGCCGCCACCAGCCATACCCAGCCATGCAGGCTGCCCGAGGCAATACCGCTGAAATACGCGCCAATATTGCAGCCGTAGGCCAGACGCGAACCATAACCCAGCAGCAGGCCACCGATCACGGCCGCCAGCAGGGAGCGTGGCGGAATTTTCAGGCTGGGAGCAAAACGTCCGGCCAGGCCTGCTGCCAACAGCGCACCGAGAACGATGCCAATATCCATGACGCTGGTTATGTCTTCCCACACCGGCGCAGCCAAGGCCTTGGCGTTGCCCGGCATCTGCCAGAAGGCCCAACTGCCGACATCAACCCCCAGCCCGCTTGCCGCCTTGGCGCCCCACAGTGCGAACGCCGAAGTAATGCCCCACGGTCGCCCGGCCAGGGCCAGCGTGGCGTAGTTGAGCAGCGCCAGAGCAATCGCCCCCCACACCAGTGGCCACGGCCCGCGCAAGAAGCGACGCAGGCCCTGATGTTCACTGGTCACGCCAGCTTCGAGGGTACCGTGGCGGGACTTTTCCAGGCGCACGGTCAGTGCGGCGATCAGCGCGAACACCGCCAGGCTCAGCAGCAAGGCGGGAACCACGCCGAAGCTTTTGACGATGGAGGTCGCCGGGAACGCAGGCAAAGCAAACCACCAGTCAACATGCTGGGTGGCGATCAATGATCCGCAGATAAAGAACAACAGGGTCACCAGCATGCGCGCATTGCCGCCGCCGACGGTAAACAGCGTACCCGATGCACAGCCACCGCCCAGTTGCATGCCGATGCCGAAAATAAACGCACCGAACAGCACCGACACGCCGATTGGCGCCACCAAGCCGACCACTGGCTGGCCAAACAGGCTGCCGGCTCCCAGCGCGGGGAAAAACAGCACCACGGCCACGGCCAGCATCACCATTTGCGCGCGCAAGCCGGCGCCACGACGATCCTTGATAAACACCCGCCAGGCCGAGGTAAAGCCGAATGCGGCGTGATAAAGGGTCAGGCCCAGCGCCGCGCCGACGATCAGCAACAGCACCTGACGCGCACCGACATTGTTTTGCAGGAAAACAGCGCCCTGCAGCAACAAGATAAAGGCCAACAGCGGCGCAAGCGGCTTGCGCGCAGGGGTTAAGGAAACAGAACTGCTCATGGAAATCCCGATACGTAAGATTTAGCTCGACTGCGAGTGGGACGAGTATACCGCCGGGCGGCGCTGGAGCGTTCAGCCTTGCCGCACAGCACCTGTGCTCTGGTTTCGGTAATCGTGCGGGCTGATGCCCAATTGCTTGTGAAACGCTCGTCGCATGCGCTCTTCCCGACCGAAACCTGCGGTTTCGGCAATCCGTTTGATCGGCTCGCAGGTGGTTTTCAGCAACTGGCAGGCGGCATCAAGGCGCAATAGCTCCACCGCCTGGGCAGGCGTCTGGCCGGTAGTCGCTACATAGGCGCGGGCAAAATGGCGCGGGCTCATGCCAAATTGTTCCGCCAGTCTCTCCACACGCAGATCGCTTTGCAGGTTGGCCGCAATCCACCCATGCAGGCGCACCAGACGCACGTCCGGGTCAGTACCCAGGGCTCGGGACTGGGCATTGAGCGAAGCACTGAGCTGGGGTTGCCTGGCCGAGCGCCAGAGGAACACGGTGAAATATCGCGCCAGCTCAAGCGCGGCATGGGGGCCGAGATCCTGTTCGACCAGGCCCAGCGCCAGGTCGATACCGGCAGCGGCACCCGCGCACGTCCAGAGATTGCCATCGTGCAAATACAGCCCTTCGGTCTGGCACTGCAGCGCCGGGTAGCGGGCTTGCAGTTGCTCGGCAAATTTCCAGTGGGTCACCACCTTGCGACCCTCGAGCAGCCCGGCTGCGGCCAGGGCGAATGTACCTGTACCTATGGAGCACAGCCTGCGTATAGACGCGGCGCGACTGCGTAACCAGCCGCAGACATGGGCGCTGGCTTCGAGGGCTGACACCCCCGGCCCGCCAGCCACTATCAGGGTGTCGATAACCGGCGCCTGCCGGTCGAGTTGTTCAAGGGACAGCGTATTGACGCTGATCCCGGAAACCGAGGTGATCTGGCCTCCTGCCGGTGATACGAGCACCAGCCGATAAGGCGGATGGCTGGCAAAATTGCCACCTAACAGCCGGGGTATGGCGGCGAACACCTCCAGCGGCCCCGCCGCGTTGAGCAGCAATAGCTCATCGAATGCCAGTACCACCACCGTGCGCAACCGGGTGTCCGGTATGGCAGCAAAAGAGGGGTGTTTGGCATGGAGCGCCACGGGTTGCCTCGACATACTCGATTCCACGCAGACGGGGAGCACGACAATGCTCCCCTGTTGCGCACAATGCCAGTGGAACCTTGATGGAATCTGACCATGTCAAAACTGCACAGCACTACCCTGAAGCGCCACAAGACCGGCCTGGTCGGTGTCGATCATGCCCGCAGCGCCGGTGGCTACACGCTGTTCGCTCCGCAAACGGCAGATGGCAATGTATTCCTGATCGACCTGGACGGCGAAATCGTCCACCGCTGGAAGCTGCCTCAACGCCCCGGCCGCGACGCCGTGATACTGCGCAACGGCAACCTGGGTTACAACGGCAACCACCCCGACTCGCCGGACCTGTTTGCGGGCTGGTCGGTCTGGCATGGCGGTGCTTTCAGCGAGGTCACCGCTGAAGGAGAAGTGGTGTGGGAACACACTGACCTGATGCACCATCACGATGCCCAATGGCTGGACAACGGCCATCTGCTCTACACCACCGTTGAACCGTTGAGCCCGCAGCTGGCCAGGCGCGTGGTGGGGGGTATTCCAGGCAGCGAGGCACCCGGCGGGGTGATCTATGCCGATGTGGTCAAGGAAGTCGACCGCCAGGGCCATGTTGTGTGGGAGTGGCGCAGCTGGGAGCACCTGCGCCCTGAAGACTACCCGCTGCATGCTGCGTTTGAGCGCTACCACTGGCCCATGACCAACCCCGTATCGCCGGGCCGCGACGGCAAGATTATCCTCAGCCTGCGCAGCGTCTCGGCGGTGATAGCCATTTCGCGCAGTAGCAGCAAGGTGCTGTGGCGCCTGGGCCATGATCTGGTTGCGCAACAGCACTGCCCGAGCGAACTGGAAAACGGCAACGTGCTGGTATTCGACAACGGTATCTTTCGTCCGCATACCAGCATGCCGCACTCGCGCATCCTGGAAATAGAGCCACTGAGCCAGCAGATCGTGTGGCAGTACGCCGATACCCCGGGTTATGCCTTTTTCACCCCGTTCATGGGCGGCGCGCAACGGCTGCACAACGGCAATACCCTGGTGACCGAGGCCAATTTTGGCCGCTTGTTTGAAGTCACCCCGACGGGAGAAGTGGTCTGGGAATATATCAACCCTTACTTCGCCCCGTATCCGGATGCAGCATCCAGAGCCTATCTGCCGGGTGAAAACAACGCGATCTTCCGCGCGCACCGTTATCAGCGCCGGGAAATACCAGGGTTGGTTGCAAGATAAAAAGCGAAAAGCCCCTCACCACGTCTCTCCCTCCGGGAGAGGCGTGGTGAGGGGCTTTTGATCTTTGACATCCATGCGGGACAAGCCCGCTGGAAATCAGTGCCGCTCGAGTGCATTCACCAGATCATGGAAAGCTTCACGGTTGGAGTCGTTGAGCCCCATCAGAATCTTGTGCGCTTCCAGCACTTTTACCCGCACCACCTCTTCGGTCTGATCCTGCGAAGGCAGGTCAGTCAGACAATCCGGGCACGGGATCGGCTTGCCGATGATGTTGAATACCTGATCGAAGCCCATCGACTCAAGCAGACGGGTAATGTCTTCATGGGTGGTAACCACGGTCGGCAACAGGCCTGTTTTTTGCCGCGACAGGATCGACAGCTTCGCCAGCAAACCCAGGGTGGTGCTGTCGATGCTGCGGGTTTCGGTGAGGTCAATCACGATGGCGTTGAAATTCAGCGCCGTGAAAATCCTCTCGATCGTCGCATCCAGGGCCGAACACAACGTCAGACGCACTTCACCCACAAACTTCAGGACAAAAGTGCCATCCTGTTCGGCGAACTGAATTCTACCGGTACTCATTTAAGATTCCTGCTCAACACCAACAAGGCGATATCATCCGGCATCTCCCCTAGCGTAGCTAATCCAAACACTTTGCGCAGACCATCCAGGCTGCCGCCTGCTGCTTTAACCAGTTGCGGTAAAGCAGCTTCCTTCTCTTTGAGCGTCGGCTCGGTCAAAAGATCCAGGATGCCGTCCGACATCAGGGTAAGGCTGAAGGCTTCAGGCAATTTCAAAACCTGGTCTTCATAGGTGGCTTCGTTGAACAGGCCAACGGGCAAACCCCGCCCTTCCAGATAACGGACACTGTCTGGAGTGTAGAGCACCGGCAGTGGCAAGTGCCCGCCAATGCTGTAGGTCAGCTCTCCGGTTTCTTCATTGATCACACCGCCCACCATGGTGACGTGCTTGCCCAGCTTGCAGTTGATCAGGCCGCGGTTGATGTGCCCAAGCACTTCGGAAGGCTTGAACTCCGGCAAGGTACCATTGCGCCGGGACTCGAACAGCAGGCGCGTGGTCATGAACTTGAGCAGCACCGTGACAAAAGCCGAAGAGGCACCGTGCCCGGAAACATCGGCCAGATAGAACGTTACCCGACGCTCGTCAACCCGGAAGTAGTCGACAAAATCGCCGGACAAGTACAGGGACGGGATGATTTTGTGGGCAAAATTGAACTCATCAGTGGTCCAGGGGCTGACCGGCAGCATGTTCATCTGCACCTGCCGGCCGGCGTTCTGGTCTTCCTGCAACAAATGCAGGCTGGCTTCCAGTTCCCGGTTGGCCGACTCCAGCCTGTCCCTGTAGCGCTGGTTCTCAAGCTGCAGCCGCGCACGGTCCAGGGCACGGTGAACCGAATGCTCCAGCACAGCAAGGTCTTCCAGCGGCTTGATCAGGTAGTCGGCAGCGCCAAGACGCAAGGCCTCGACCACATCACTCATCACCCCGGCACCCGAAATGACGATCACCGGCGTTTGCGCCGACCGCTGGGCGACCTGGCGAATCAGCTCCAGACCACTCATTTGCGGCATGCGCAGGTCACAGATGATCAGATCTGGCTGCTCTTGCTCGAATATCTGAAGGCCTTGCAGGGCACTATTGGCCTGAAGGACGCTGAAGCCGCTGTCTTCCAGGTAGGCCGCCAGACTTGCGCGTACTACTTGGTCGTCATCAATGATCAGCAGCGTGGCACTGGTTTTTTGCATGTGGGCAAACGGCGCCAGAATTAGGTTGTCGTTGAAGCTCGCAAACGTCGGGCTCAACAACTGAAATGGCTTGTGAGCATCCCTGATAAAAATCGACCCTATTGTTCGATCCTGCAAAGGTGCCCGTGTAAGGCGCAGACGGTACTCCCATCCGCGGGGGGTTTCAAGCTCAGGCCGATGGCGGCTTGAGGCGTTCGTCACGTTAAATTACCGGGGGTTATAAGAACCACGTTTACGGCAACTAAAACCTAGGTAATAAAGCCCGCAAAGCCGATTGATTCTCATCTGCAGGCAAGCAAAAAACGGCCATCAGGGCCGTTTTTTGCGCATCAGTCAGACGACTTAGAAATCGTCCACAACCTGCCCGTCTTTGACCTTGAATTCACGGCTTTGCAGATACGCATTGCGGATAAAGATGTATTTATCCCCCGTGATCAGTTTTTCGGCCGACAGCAGATTGGCGCGGGCATCGATGATTTTCATCCCGGCAACGGTATTGCGTGCCGAGACGTCATGCATGTAACGGTAAGGTTCGGCATAGGAGTCCGGGTAGATGCCCAGGGCGTCTCGCACGGTGCTTGGCCCCAACAGCGGCAATACCAGGTAAGGACCGCTGCTCAGCCCCCAGTAGCCAAGGGTCTGGCCAAAGTCTTCGTCATTGCGCTGCAGGCCCATCTTGGTGCCCACATCAAAGAAGCCGCCAACACCGACAATGGTGTTCATCAACAAACGCGCAGTATCCACACCCGCAGCGTGTGGCTTGACCTGCAGCACGTTGTTGGCGAGGTTGCGCACGTCACCGACGTTTCGATACATGTTGTGGATGCCATCCTCCAGAAACTGCGGAGTGATGAACTGATAGCCCTGGGCTATCGGTTTCAAGGCATAGGTATCGAGGGTGTCGTTGAATTTGAACACAACCCGGTTAAACCCTTCCCACGGGTCATCTTCGGTGGCGGCATTGGCCGCCAAAGGCATCATGGCCACACCGGCACAGACAAACAATGGAGCGAGACGAACAGTCCAGCGCATAGCAAAACTCCCTGAAGTTACTCAACACTTGGGCGCTATGCCCTGAGTCAGAACACCAGTATAACGGCAAATGTCTTTTAGGCAGCCCCCAAGCAATCGCCTAAACAGACTTGTATAAAAGATAGACGTTCCCACCGCTGCCGATTCTTTTAAAACCACCCGCCCCCACGACAAAAAACACGCACCGGGGATTTTGATAGAGATCATGCACTTCGCCCGCGAGTGGATTAATCTAGAGACAGATCTTTTGCTCACTTCGAAGGTCTACACCAGAGCCTATCAATAAAGGATGAATGCTATGCCTGCCCGCGATCTGCAAGAACAACTCAATACCTTGCGCGAGCAACTGGAACAGAACCCGCCGCTCACCCAGGAAGAGCGTGAACATTTGAACCAGCTCGCCACACAAATCCAGGCTCAGATCGACATCGAAAAAGCGACCAACGATTCCAGCCTTGCCGACAGCGTCAACCTCGCTGTAGAGCGCTTTGAGGTCGATCATCCCACTCTCGCCGTCACCCTGCGCAGCATTGTGCAAACCTTGGGCAATATCGGCATCTGATTTGCGGTAACCCCCAGAAACAAAAAAGCCCCGACTCATTGCACATGAGCCGGGGCTTTGTTTTGCAACTCAGGCTGTCAGAGCCCTGATTGACCGCTCAACGCCAGGTCCAGCAGTTCGCGGTTGGCCACCGCGTACATCGCATAGTCGTTGCCGGTGGCGGCACGCAGGTCCACCAGCATCGCGCGCCAGCGCTCAACCATGGTGTGGTTCTGCTCAAGCCACAGCGCCAGCCGTGCCTCGATACTCTCCCCGGCATCGGTCATCTGCAGCACCGAAATGGTAATTGCCCGCTGCTGCCAGTCGATATCGTCACGGAACGCTTCGCGGGCCAGGGCCTGCCAGTTGTTCTCCACCGGCAGGTTGCTGATCTGCTGCAAGTACCAGGTCAGGTCCAGTGCGCTGCCTACGGCAAAGTACGTCTTGGCCACGTCCGCAGCATTTTGCCCGGTAACATCCGAAGCCTCGATAATCGGCAACAGGGTATACAGGTGCGTGGTACCCGCCACCATGCGCGCCAGCAACTCCGGCACGCCAGCCTCGACGTAAGCCTGATAGCGGGTCTGCCAGCCTTCGCGGGTCGGCCCTTCCAGCAGTTCATCGAGTTTGAGCCCCAACGCCGCCAGATGCGGGCCGAAATGGGCCACATCCCGTGCAGCATCCAGCTCGTTACGACGGCTGCGCAGGAACCAGCGCGTCGCACGGCGACCCAGACGCATCAGCTCATCCATCAGCGCCAGCTGGACTTCAGCCGCCACCTGATAATCCAGCGCCTCGATCTGCCGGAACCAGTGCGGCAGGTGGAAAATATCACGCACGATGACATAGGCACCCGCCACGTTGGCAGCGCTCATACCCGTCGACTCTTTCAGACGTTCGACAAAGGTGATGCCCATATGGTTGACCAGATCATTGGCAATCTGGGTGCTGACGATTTCACGCTTCAGACGGTGGCGACGCATGGCTTCGGCAAACTTGCTGACCAGCATCGGCGGGAACGCAGTTTCCATGTCACGGGTCAGATAGTCGTCATCCGGTACCCGGGAGTTGAGCAGGGCTTCCTTGAGATCGATCTTGCTGTACGAGATCAACACCGACAGCTCGGCACGGGTCAGGCCGTGACCGGCCGCCACGCGCTCGTTGAGCTGCTCTTCGGACGGCAGGAACTCGATGGCTCGGTCCAGCTTGCCACGGGCTTCCAGATCGTTCATCAGGCGCTTGTATTCGGCAATCCGCTCATACGCCTTGCGTGCCGCCAGGGAAATGGCCTGGGTCTGCTTGTAGTTGTTGCCCAGCACCAGACCGCCCACTTCGTCGGTCATGCTGCCCAGCAACTGGTTGCGCTGCTTCTCGGTCATATCGCCGGCCTGCACCACTTCATTGAGCAGGATCTTGATATTCACTTCGTGGTCAGAGCAGTCCACGCCGCCGGCATTATCGATAAAGTCGGTGTTGGAGCCGCCGCCATTGAGGTTGAACTCGACACGGCCCAGCTGGGTCATGCCCAGGTTGCCGCCCTCGCCCACCACCTTGCAGCGCAGCTCATTGCCGTTGACACGCAATGCATCGTTGGCCTTGTCGCCGACATCGGCGTGGCTTTCGCTGCTGGCCTTGACGTAGGTACCGATACCGCCGTTCCACAGCAAGTCCACCGGTGCCTTGAGCAAGGCATTAAGCAGTTCGGTGGGGGTCAGCCTGTCAGCGTTAATCGCGAAGCGTTCTTTCATCTGCGGGGAGATGGCGATGCTTTTCGCGCTGCGCGAGAAGATCCCGCCGCCCGCCGACATGATGCCGGTGTCGTAGTCCGACCAGGCCGAACGCGGCAGGTCAAACAGGCGCTGACGCTCGGCGAAGCTATTGGCAGGCTCCGGATTCGGGTCGATAAAGATATGCAGGTGGTTGAACGCCGCGACCAGCTGCAGCTTGTCGGACATCAACAGGCCGTTGCCGAACACATCACCGGCCATATCACCGATGCCGACCACACTGATGCTGTCCTGCTGGACGTTGATTCCGCGTTCCTTGAAGTGGCGCTGCACGCCAACCCAGGCACCCTTGGCGGTAATGCCCATCTTTTTATGGTCATAACCGGCCGAGCCGCCCGAGGCAAACGCATCGCCCAGCCAGAAGCCGTAATCAATGGCAATACCGTTGGCAATATCGGAGAAGGTTGCGGTGCCCTTGTCGGCAGCCACCACCAGGTAGGGGTCATCCTCATCGTGACGGACCACGTTCAACGGCGGTACCAGCGCGCCGTCCTTGAGGTTGTCGGTGATGTCCAGCAAGCCGGAAATAAAGATCCGGTAGCAGGCAATCGCCTCGGCCTGGATCTCGTCACGACCGCCGCCCAATGGCAGGCGACGCGGCACGAAACCGCCCTTGGCACCCACCGGCACAATGACCGAGTTTTTCACTTGCTGGGCTTTTACCAGGCCCAGCACTTCGGTGCGGAAGTCTTCTTCACGGTCCGACCAGCGCAAGCCGCCACGGGCCACGTTGCCGAAGCGCAAGTGCACGCCTTCAACCCGAGGCGAGTAGACGAAGATTTCAAACTTCGGCACCGGCCTTGGCAGCTCGGGAATCAGGTGCGGGTTGAACTTGAAGCTGAAGTACGAACGGTTGTGACCGTTGCCATCAGGCTGATAGAAGTTGGTGCGCAACGTGGCTTTGATTAAGTCCAGGTAACGACGCAGGATACGGTCTTCGTTGAGCACCTGAACATCGTCCAGGGCCGTCAGGATCGCCTGTTCCAGACGCAGTTGCTTGTCTTCGAGGTCTTCCGCCGTCAGCTTGCGCGCCAGATAGAAGCGGGTCTTGAACAGCCGGGTCAACTCACGGGCGATGTCGGTGTGGTTGTTCAGGGTGCTGGCGATATAACCCAGGTCAAAACCCAGGCGAATCTGCTTCAGATAACGCGCGTAGGCACGCAGCAGCGCCACGTCGCGCCATGGCAGGCCGGCAGTCAGTACCAGGCGGTTGAAGGCATCGTTCTCGGCATCGCCGCGCACGATATGCACGAACGCATCCTGCAGCGTGTCGTTGAGTTGCTGGATATCCAGGTTCAAGCCTTCGCCAGCGGTAAAGGCGAAATCATGGATCCAGAATTCGCGACCGTTGGCGTGCCGCAAACGGTACGGGAACTCGCCCAGCACACGCAGGCCGAGGTTTTCCAGAATCGGCAGCACGTCGGACAGGGCCAGCGGCGTGTCGGCGTGGTACAGCTTGCAATGCAGTTCCTGACCGGCGCTTTGCCCCAGCGGCTGGTAGAAGCTCATTACCAGCGGGTTTTTTTCGCTCAGGCTCATCAAATGCTGCATGTCGACCACGGCCGAGTGCGCAGCAAAGCGCTCGCGGTAACCTGCCGGGAAGCCTTTCGGGAAGTCGGCCAGCACCTTGGTGCCGTTGGCCTCACCGAAGCTCTCGACCACCAGGCTGGCGTAGTCGTCCTGCCAGCTGCGGCAAGCCTGGATGACTTCTTTTTCCAGCAGCAACGGGTCGATATCGATGCGGTTTTTTGGATCAACCCGCAAAATCAGCTGCACACGGGCCAGCACCGATTCCGAGAAGAAGGTCCAGAATTCGCAATCCGAAGCCTGCAGGCGCTCCATCAGCACCTGCTGGATTTTCTGCCGCACTTCGGTGGAGTAGATATCACGCGGCACATAAGCCAGGCAGTAGCAGAAGCGGCCATACGGGTCTTTGCGCAGGAACACGCGAATCTTGTTGCGCTCCTGGATCTGCACAATCGACATCACGGTGGTGAACAGCTCATCCACCGGGGTCTGGAACAGGTCGTCACGGGGCAGCACTTCCACCACCTGGGCCAATTCCTTGCCCAGGTGCGCCTTGGCCTGGAAGCCCGAGCGACGCTCGATCTCCGCCACCTTGCGGCGGATATACGGGATCACTCGCACGCTCTCGCCATACACCGAAGAGGTGTACAGCCCCATAAAGCGGCATTCCTTGATGACCTTGCCATCGGCATCGATCTGGCGGATCGACACATAGTCCGGGTAAGCCGGGCGATGCACGCGGCTCGGGTGTGCGGCCTTGGCGAACGACAACAGGGTCGGCATGCGCAGGTAGCTGACGGCGTAATCTTCGATACGCAGATCTTCGGCAGTCAGGCCCGCTCGCAACAGTTTGGTCAGACCGAGGAAGGAGTCGGCGTCATATTCAATATGCCCGCCATCCGCCTCATCACGTACCACAAATTCTTCGTAGCCCAGGAAGGTGAAGTGGTTACCCACCAGCCATTCCAGGAAGCTTTTGACTTCGGCTTTCTCATCGGCATCGACGGCGTACTGGCAGTGGTCGGCACTGGCCAGCAGCTCCTGCACCTTGGCCTTCATCGGCTCAAAGTCAGCCACGGCGACCCGCACTTCACCCAGAACCTGCTCCAGCTCCTTGCTCAGCACATTCAATTCGGCGGCGTGGGCGCAGCGATCGATTTCCAGGTACATCAGCGACTCTTGCGAGACGCCTTCCCCCGTGCTGCCCTTGGGCAGGATTTCCAGCAGCTCGCCTTTGGCGCCGCGACGCACGCTCAACACTGTGGTTTGCAGGGTATGGATGCTGTAACCACGACGGTTCAGCTCGGTACGCACCGAGTCCACCAGAAACGGCAGGTCGTGGTGCAGTACTTCAACCGCGGTGTGGGTGGACTGCCAGCCGTGGCGTTCGTAGTCGGGGTTGAACACCCGCACTTGCGGCTGGGCCGGGTCGAAGCGCTCCAGCAGGCGCCATGCCGACAGCGTGCAGCCCGCGAGGTCGGACATGCGCCGCTGTGTAAGTTCATCCAGAGAAATGATGCCGAAGAATTGCTCAGCGAACAGCGCCACTTGTGGCAGTGCCTGTTCACTGATGTGCTGCGCCAGTGCTGCTTGCAGTTGATGCTGGAAGTCGGCTTTGCTGGCTGCGGTGAAGAACGCCATCTGTGGTACTCCGCTTGGGCTTGTTATTGAGAGAAGCGTCGCGTGTTATTCCCGCGTGAGGAGGTGAAGCTGGCCGTGACCCACGGGTCACATTCACCTGCAAGGATGGTGATCTACAAAAACGACTGCCGGCTGAACAGGCTGTGTCTTTAGAGATAACAATCACCGCGCAGCTTAACGATTGAGCTGCACGGCCTGCTTACGGTGCGGAGACATATTCGGTCATCGGGACGCAACAGCAAGCGCGACCTCTGAACAACCCTAGCATCGGGGGAACGAAAAACCTTCATAAAAGCGCCTTAGTTTCTATAGCCAGTAGCAGAAATGACTGACCATTTACCCTGTTGTTCCATTCAAACCTGCACAAATCGGTTCAGGCTGGCAAAATTGGCCTCTGATCGACCTAGCCGCGCCCAGAGCGCCAGGAATTACCCATGCGAATGACCACCGACCACCTGCTCGCCAACCCGTGCGACGACGAAGAAGACAACATGGCGATGCTGTGTTGCCACACCAATGGGGGCGAGATGTTTCTGATGACCCGCTACCCTGACGAAGACGAGCTGGAAATCACCCTCGAGGACGAACCATCGACCCTGGACGGGGTAAAAGTCACCCTGAGCCCTACCCGCCTGCTGATCGAAATCGGCGCAGGGGATACTGATGTGCTCAAGGGCGATGACCATCTGGAAATCCTTCACAGCACCGCCGCCGCTGACCTGGCTGAAGTTGAACTGACCCTGCAGAACATCCTCAAGGGCACCGGCACCTATATCAGCGAGCTGAATTAATCCTCCATGAGGAAGGGAATCTTGCAGGGCACATTGTGGGAGCGAGCCTGCTCGCGATGCAGGCGATGCGATCTGTCTGGCCCAGCGCACTGATACCATCGCGAGCAGGCTCGCGCCCACAGTCATGCATTTCCACTGGAGCTCACCACCATGCCCCCGATCTTCGATGCCCACTGCCATATCATCGACAGTACTTACCCGCTGATTGCCAACGAGGGTTATGTACCCGATTTTTTCAGTGTCGATGATTACCTGGCCCGGGCCACACCCCTGGGTATCGTGGGCGGCGCGGTGGTATCGGGTTCCTTCCAGGGCTATGACCAGAGCTACCTGATCGCGGCACTCAAACGCCTGGGGCCGGAGTTTGTAGGCGTGACCCAGTTGCCCGCCAGTGTCACCGATGCCGAACTGGCAAGCCTGCATGGCCACGGCGTGCGCGGTCTGCGGTTTAACCTCAAGCGCGGTGGTTGCGAGCAACTTGACCAGCTCGAATCACTGGCCATGCGCGTGCATGAGCAAGTGGGCTGGCATTCGGAGCTGTATATCGACTCACGGGAGCTGGCAGGGCTGGAGGACCGTTTGCGGCGCCTGCCCGCGCTGAGCATCGACCATCTTGGGTTAAGCCATGAAGGCCTGCCCAGCCTGCTGCGCCTGGCAGAGCACGGTGTACGGATCAAGGCCTGCGGCTTTGGCCGGGTTGATTTTGCCGTAGCCCCCGTGCTGCAGCAGATTCACAGCAGCAACCCCGATGTACTGATGTTTGGCAGCGACCTGCCCTCGACTCGCGCCCCCCGTGGATTCGAGGCCAGCGACATTACCCTGCTGGCAGATGCCCTGGGCGAAGACGGCGCGCACAAAGCCCTATGGCACAACGCCCGCAGTTTTTATGGTCTGTAACCTTATACTCTATTGCCGGTCAACCCTCCCTGCTCGCGAACGACCTTCGCGAGCAGGCTCGCTCCCACAGTTGCAGTTTTTCCTGTAGCCGCTGAGGAGCGTAGCGAGGCTGCGTCCGGCTGTGCAGCAGCCGTAAAGTCAGCATCTGCGGTTATTCAGGTATACCGCGTGTTGCGGATTTGCGACCGCTACGTCGCAGTGGCGCACCATCTCGATCGCAGCCTCGTTCTACTCGTAAGCGGCTACATGCGGATGGGTAGCGAAATCTGTAGTTGCTTCGCTCCTCAGCGACTACAAGAACTCCGCACAGATGAGCACCATTCTCAACAACCCGCACATTTAAGATTTTTCCTACAAAAATCCCAACCGCCATTAGTCCGCAAGGCCTCCAATGGATTAAAGTAACGCCCCCAACCCCGGCGTAATTCTTACGTCTCCGGTGTCCTTTTCAGGAACAGTCATCGATGGAACATCGTGAAGCGCTATTGGCGCTGCGAACCTTTCTTTCAACCCAGATCCTCGGTCAGGAAAAGTTGATCGACCGCCTGCTGATCGCGCTGCTCGCTGACGGCCATATGTTGGTCGAAGGCGCACCCGGCCTGGCCAAGACCAAGGCTATCAAGGAGCTGGCAGAAGGCATCGAAGCGCAGTTCCATCGCATCCAGTTCACCCCCGACCTGTTGCCTGCCGACATCACCGGCACCGAGATCTATCGCCCCGAAACCGGCAGTTTCGTGTTTCAACAAGGGCCGATCTTCCACAACCTGGTGCTGGCCGATGAAATCAACCGCGCCCCGGCCAAGGTGCAATCGGCGCTGCTCGAAGCCATGGCCGAACGCCAGGTCAGTGTCGGGCGCAGTACCTATGAGCTGTCACCGCTGTTTCTGGTGATGGCCACGCAAAACCCCATCGAGCAGGAAGGCACCTACCCGCTGCCCGAGGCCCAGCTCGACCGTTTTCTGATGCACGTTAAAATCGGCTTCCCGGACGCCGCCGTCGAACGCCGCATCCTCCAGCAGGCCCGCGGCGAGGCGCTCAACGGCGAGACCAAGCCCGAACGCCGGGTCAGCCAGCAAGCCATCTTCGCCGCGCGCAAGGAAATCCTCGGCCTGTATATGGCTGATGCCGTGGAGGAATACCTGGTGCAGTTGGTGATGGCCACCCGCACCCCGGGCAAATTCGATCCGGAAATGGCCGAGTGGATCGCCTACGGCGCCAGCCCCCGCGGCTCGATTGCCCTGGACCGCTGCGCACGGGCCCACGCCTGGCTGGCCGGGCGCGATTTTGTCAGCCCCGAAGATATCCAGGCCGTGCTGTTCGACGTGCTGCGCCATCGCATCATCCTGTCCTTTGAAGCCGAGGCTGCCGGAATCGACCAGGACCGCGTGGTCCAGCGTATCCTCGACGTCGTGGCCGTTGCCTGACCGATGAACACCCCCCTGCCCGCCGAACCCGGCATCCGCGTCACCCTTGCGCAACTGATCGAGATGCGCCACCGGGTGCGCGAGGTGCAGCTGTTCTCCTCGCCCAGCCAGCGCAGCCCGCTGGTGGGTTTGCATCATTCGAAACTGCGCGGGCGCGGGGTCGATTTCGATCAGGTGCGGGTCTATCAGGCCGGTGACGATGTGCGCACCATCGACTGGCGCGTCACCGCACGCACCCAGGAACCTCACACCAAGATGTTCCATGAGGAACGGGAGCGGCCGATCTTTATCCTCGCCGAACAAAGCCGGCGGCTGTTTTTCGGCTCGGGGCTGATGTTCAAATCGGTGCTCGCCGCCCAGGCCGCCAGCCTGATCGGCTGGGCTGCACTGGGCCATAACGATCGCGTTGGCGGGCTGGTATTTGGCGACCATGAACACTATGAAATCAAACCACGGCGCAGCAAGCAGAGCCTGTTGCAGTTGCTTAACCGCCTGGTGCGGGTCAACCAGTCGCTGCACACCGAGGTACAATCGGACCGCGACGCGCTGGGCATGGCCCTGATCCGCGCCCGTGAAGTGCTGCGCCCCGGCAGCCTGGTGATCGTGATCTGCGATGAGCGCGGCCTCACCGACGCCGCCGAGCAGCAATTGAGCCTGTTGTCACGCCACTGTGACCTGATGCTGCTGCCCCTGTCCGACCCGCTGGACCACGCCCTGCCCGCGGCCGGGCTGCTGCGCTTTGCCGAGGGCGGTGCGCAGCTGGAACTGGATACGCTCAATTATGATTTGCGTCAGGCCTACCGCGCCCAGGGCGAAGCCCGCATCGCCCGCTGGGAACTGCTGGCGCAAAAGCTGCGGGTTGTGTTGATGCCGCTCAGCACCCAAAGTGAAATGGTCGAACAACTGCGTGAATACCTCAACGCCAAACGCCCCGGCAAAGCCTCATGAAACAACTTGAGCAACTGCAACCCTTGATCACACCGCCCGAAATCGGTATCTGGCCGCCGGCACCGGGCTGGTGGCTGCTGCTGATTGTGCTGCCCGCGCTGGGTTGGGGCCTGTGGTGGCTGCGCCGCTACCTGCCGGCCAAACGCCTGCCAAGCCGCGTCGAACAACCCCTCGACCCGGTGCGCCTGGCCGCCCTAGAAGAGCTGGCACGGTTCCCCAAACCCTACGACGGCGCACCGGCCGGCGCCTGGTTGCAACAGCTCAACGGCCTGCTCAAGCGCCTGTGCCGCAACCACTACCCCTACAACCAGAGCCACACCCTCAATGGTCGCAAGTGGCTGGCGTTTCTCGACAACCGCTGCCCGGCTGCCGGTTTGACCCGCTGGATGGTGTTGGTTGAAGGCGCCTACAAACCCGAGTGCAAGCTCGACGACAAAGCCATTGCCGGGCTCAATCAAGCGGTTGAAACCTGGATTCGCAAACATGTTTGAATTTGCCTGGCCGTGGATCTTCGTCCTGCTGCCCCTGCCCTGGTTGATGCGCCTGGTGCTGCCGCCTGCCGACAGCGGCGAGGCGGCGCTGCAGGTCAGTTTCTTGAGTGACCTTGAGCAACTGACCCGACGCAAGGCCCGCGCCAACCTGCCTTCCTGGCGCCAGCAAATCCCTCATATCGTGCTCTGGTTGCTGTTGCTGACGGCGGCTGCCCGCCCGCAATGGCTGGGCGAGCCGCTGCCTATTGCTGCCAGCGGCCGTGATTTGCTGGTGGCGGTGGATGTCTCGGGGTCGATGGATTACCCCGACATGCAATGGCAGGGTGAAGACGTAACCCGCCTGGACCTGGTCAAAAACCTGCTCGGCGAGTTTCTGGAAAACCGTGAAGGCGACCGCGTTGGCCTGATCCTGTTCGGCAGCCAGGCTTACCTGCAAGCGCCGCTGACTTTTGACCGTCACACCGTGCGCACCTGGCTCGACGAAGCACGCATCGGCATCGCCGGTAAAAACACCGCCATCGGCGACGCCATCGGCCTGGCCCTCAAGCGCCTGCGCCAACGCCCGGCTCAAAGCCGGGTGCTGATCCTGATTACCGATGGCGCCAACAATGGCGGGCAGATCGACCCGCTGACCGCCGCCCGCCTGGCGGCCGAAGAAGGGGTCAAAATCTACCCCATCGGCATCGGCGCCGACCCCGACGACAGCAGCAAGGGCATGTTCACCATCAACCCCGGGGTCGACCTAGATGAACCGGCGCTCGAAGAGATCGCCAAAGTCACCGGTGGCCGCTACTTCCGCGCCCGCAACGGCGGTGAACTGGCGGCCATCAAGGACACCCTCGACCAGTTGGAGCCCGTGGCCCAGCAACCGACCCAGGCGCGCCCGGCCCAGGCACTCTACAACTGGCCGCTGGCCGTGGCCCTGTTGCTCAGCGTGCTGCTGGTGATCCGCGAACTGTGGCCCAACAACCCGCTGCAACGCTGGCTGAGCAAGAAGCATTTTCTGCAGCAACATCCTGACTGGCGGGCGCGCCTCACGCGCCTGCGTTTGCGGAGGCGCCGATGAGCACGCTCTGGCCGCACTGGTTGCGCCCCGAATGGCTGCTGATCCTGCCGCTGCTCGGCTGGTTGCTCTGGCAGCGCTGGCACCGGGAAAAACGCGCCGGGCGCTGGCAGAAAATCCTGCCGCCCGCTTTTCATCGGGTGCTGCTCAGCGGCGGCACCGGCCGCAGCAGCAAATTGCCGTGGATCGCCCTGGGGCTCGGCTGGCTGCTGGCCCTGCTGGCCCTGCTCGGGCCCAGCTGGCAGCGCGTCGAGCAGCCCTCGCAAAAACCCGAAGACCCGCTGGTAGTGATGCTCGAACTGACCCCCGAAATGCTCGCCACCGACAGTTCGCCCAACCGCCTGGAGCAGGCGCGGCGCAAGATCTACGACCTGCTGCAAAACCGTAACGACGCGCAAACCGCCGTGATCGTTTACGCGGGCAGTGCCCATACCCTGGTGCCGCTGTCCGATGACATGGCCACCAGCCGCAACCTGCTCGAAGCCCTCAAGCCGTCGATCATGCCGCAGCCGGGGCATCGCGCCGACCTGGCGATTGGCAAAGCCCTTGAACTGCTGGATCAGAGCGCTCTGGGCCAGGGCCGTCTGCTGCTGATCACCTCATCGCTCAGCGAACCGGAGCGCAACGGCATCCGCCAGGCCTTGAGCGGCCATACACCGCCACTGCTGATACTGGGCATTGGCAGTCGCGAGGGCGCGCCCGTGGTGGATGAAAGCGGGCAGTTTCTCAAGGACGATCAGGGCGCCATTCTCTTGCCGCGTCTCGATAGCCCGAGCCTGCGCGCCTTTGCCCTCGATGTGGGCGGCCGCTATCGCCAGGCGCGTCTGGATGACAACGACCTGCGCGGCCTGGGCCTGCTCGACGGCCCGCGCAACCTGCGCAATGACGGCCAGACCCTGCAACTGGATACCTGGGCCGACCAGGGTTATTGGCTGTTGCTGCCCCTTCTGCTGCTGGTGGCCTGCGCAGGCCGGCGCGGCTGGCTGTTCTGCCTGCCCCTGCTGTTTATGCTGCAACCGCAGCCGGCGCAGGCCATGAGCTTTACCGACCTGTGGCTGCGCCCCGACCAACAGGGCCTGCGCCTGTTGCAGCAAAACAAGCCGCTGCTGGCCGTGGAGCACTTCAGCGACCCGCTCTGGCAGGGCGTGGCCCTGTACCGGGCTGGCGACTATGCTGGCGCCGCCCGACGTTTTGCCGAAGTCAACAGCGCAAGCGCGCACTATAATCGCGGCAATGCCCTGGCCATGAACGGTGAGCTGGAAGCGGCCATCGATGCCTGGGAACAGGCGCTGGAACTGCAACCCGAGCTGGAGGCCGCCGCGCAGAACAAAGCCCTGGTCGAGCAACTGCTTGAGCAGCAGCGCGCTGCAGCCGCCGCCGAAGCCGAAACCGAACAGCCCCCCGAGCCGCCTGCGCCAGCCGAGTCTGAAACCCCGCTGAGCAGCAGCGCCCAGGGTGCCTCCAGCAGCACACTGCACAATGAAGACAACAGCTCGGCCACCAACCCCAGCACCGAGCCGGCGCCCCACGAGCAGCTCGACCCCGACGCTGCCCCGCGCGCCGACGGCGAACCTGGCGACGAACCCACCACCCGTGCGCCCGCGCCGACCGCCAACCAGACCGCAGAAGAACAGCGCCAGGCCCTTGAACAATGGCTCAGACAGATCCCCGACAACCCCGGCGAATTGTTGCGCCGCAAATTCTGGTACGAACAGCAGCTCCATCAGGACTCGCCCAAATGAACCGCCTCTGCGTTTTGCTTCTTCTGCTGTGTTGCTGGACCTTGCCGGCATACGCCCTGGGCCTGGTCGCCAGCGTTGACCGCGACCAGCTCAACTCCGGTGAAACCGTCGAACTGACCCTGGAATCCGACGACGTTACCCAGTTCGGCAAGCCCGACCTGACCCCGCTGGACGGCCTGTTCGAAGTACGGGGTACCCGCCAGGTCAACCAGCTCAACAGCCTCAGCGACGACAACAAGGGCACCACCCGCTGGATGATCACCCTGCAACCCAAGCAGACCGGCACGGTGATCATCCCGGCGCTGCAAGTCGGTGACTACCACAGCCAGCCGATCACCCTCACCGTCACCCAGAGCGCGGCCAGCGAAAACCAGCTGGCCCCGGTGTTTATCGAAGCCAGCCTCGACCAGCCCGGCGTCTATGTACAGGCCCAGGCACTGCTGACCGTGCGCATTTACCATTCGGTGGCGCTGTACGATGACAGCAGCCTGACCGCCCTGCACCTGGACGACGCCATCGTCGAGCAGCTGGGCGAGTCGCGCACCTATGAAAAAATGATCAACGGCGTACGCCACGGTGTGATCGAGCGCCGCTACGGCATCTATCCGCAGCGCAGCGGCGAGCTGATCATCCCGGCGCAAACCTTCAGCGCCACCCAGGTCGACAGCCAGCAAGCCACAGCCCCTGCCCCGCTGGGGCCAAAGCCCGGCAAAATGGTGCACGTGACCTCGGCCGAAATCCCGCTGAACGTGCTGCCCAAGCCCGACATCTGGCCGGCCAATGCCCCCTGGTTACCCGCGCGCAGCCTGAGCATGAGTGAAACCTGGAACCCCGAGCCTGACCATGCGCTGGTCGGTGACTCGCTGACCCGAACCCTCACGCTCAAGGCCGAAGGCCTGTCCAGCGCCCAACTGCCGCCCCTGCCCGCCACCGACGTCAACGGCCTGCGGCGCTACCCCGACCTGGCGCAACTGAGCAACCAGATCACCGAAAACGGCCTGATCGGCAGCCGCGAAGAGCGCGAAGCACTGGTCCCGACCCGAGTTGGCCAGATTGAATTGCCCGCCGTCGAAGTGGTGTGGTGGAACACCCATGAAGATCATCTGGAGCGCACGTACCTGCCCGCCCGTACCCTGCTCGCAGCTGCCAACCCCAATCTGGCTGTGGACACACCGGTCAGTGGCACCACAACGGCGCAGAACGAAGCGCCCTCACTCTGGATCTGGCAGCTCAGCACCCTGTTTCTGGCACTCACCACCCTGGCCAGTCTGGGCCTGTGGTGGCGTGCCCGCTGGCAACCGGCAATCCTGCGCGCTGCGCAAACCGGACCAAGCCCGCGCACCCTGCTGGACGACCTGAAGCGCGCCTGTCTGGCCAACGACCCCCAGGCCACCCGCCAGGCCCTGGATGCCTGGGCCCGGCAGCAACCCGAAACCCTGGCCGACATGGCCGCACGCTTTGTGTTGCTGTCCGACGCCCTCGACGGCCTCAATGGTACGCTCTACAGCGAAACCGGCCAGCACTGGCAAGGCGAGGAACTGTGGAAGGCCATCCGCAGCATTCCTGCCGCCGAGCGCGAGCAGCAAGACAGCGCCGAGCCGAGCAGCCTGCCACCGCTGTACCCCAAATAATTTAAGGGCAACCCGTGTACCGCCTGAGCGAGCGGGTTGCCTGCCCCTTTGAAAACGGATTCTGTTATGCGCCTGTTTCACACCTCCGACTGGCACCTGGGGCAAAACCTCCACGGCCAGGACCGCGACTTCGAACATGCCTGTTTTCTATCCTGGCTTCTGGCCCGGCTGGCGGAGCACACACCCGACGTACTGCTGATAGCCGGGGACATCTTCGACACCGTCAACCCGCCGGTCAAAGCCCAGGAACGGCTTTACGACTTTATCGTCAGTGCCCACGAGCAACAGCCCAGGCTGACCATTGTGATGATTGCCGGCAACCACGACTCCGGCTCGCGCATCGAACTGCCGGCCCCCTTGATGCGCCGCTTGCGCACCCATGCCCTGGGCCGGGTGCTGTGGCTCGACGATGGCCAGCTCGACGCCGAGCGCCTGCTGATCCCCTTGCCCGATGCCAAGGGCAAGACAGTAGCCTGGTGCCTGGCGCTGCCCTTTTTGCGCCCCGCCGAAGTCACCGGCGCGCACCTGGGGGACGACTACCTGCGCGGTATCGGCCAGGTCCATGAATGGCTGATCAAGGCCGCCAATGCCAAGCGCAAGAAGGGCCAGGCGCTGATTGCCATCAGCCACGCGCACATGGCCGGCGGGTCGGTCTCCGAAGACTCCGAGCGCAGCCTGATCATCGGCAATGCCGAAGCCCTGCCCGCCAGCCTGTTCGGCCCCGATATCAGCTATGTGGCCCTGGGCCATTTGCACAAACCGCAGCGGGTCAACAGCGAAGATCGCATCCGTTACTGCGGCTCGCCGATCCCCCTGTCCTTCTCGGAAATCGGCTACCAGCACCAGATTCTCGACGTCACCCTCAAAGGCGAAACCCTGGTCAGCGTTGAGCCGTTGCTGATCCCCCGGGCGGTCAACCTGCAACGGATCGGCCCGCTGCCGCTGGCTGACATCCTCGCCCAGCTTGCGGACCTGGCGGATATCGACCTGCTCGCCGATACCCAGCGCCAGCCCTGGCTGGAAGTACGGGTCACACTCGACGAACCGCAGCCCGATTTGCGCCAGCAGATCGAAACGGCGCTGCAGGGCAAGGCCGTGCGCCTGGTGCGCATCGCCGCCGAATATGCCGGCAGCGGCAGCCGCCACGGCGATGACGACGCCACGCGGCTGATCGAACTCGACCAGCTCACCCCCCTGGAACTGTTTAGCCGTGCCTGGCAGGAAAGCTACGGCAGCGAAGCCGACGAACAGACCCTCAAGGACTTTGCCGTATTGCTGCAGGAAGTTCAGCTGGAAGGTGAACAACCATGAAAATTCTCGCCATTCGCCTGAAAAACCTCGCCTCCCTGGCCGGCCCCTTTGAGCTGGACTTTACCGCCGAGCCCTTGGCCAGCGCCGGGCTTTTCGCCATTACCGGGCCCACCGGCGCCGGCAAAAGCACCCTGCTCGACGCCCTGTGCCTGGCCCTGTTTGGCGCCGTGCCACGGCTGAACAACACCGGCCGCGATGCCAAGGTGCCGGATGCCGACGGTGAAATCGCCACCGGCGACCCGCGCACCCTGCTGCGCCGCGGCACCGGCGAAGGCTATGCCGAAGTGGACTTTGTCGGCATCGACGGGCGCCGCTACCGCGCCCGCTGGGAGGCCAACCGCGCCCGCGAGAAGGCCACCGGCAAGCTGCAGGCCAGCCGCCAGAGCCTGCGCGACCTGGACAGCGACCAACTGCTGGCCAGCCAGAAAGGCGATTACAAAGTCCAGCTCGAAGCGCGCCTGGGCTTGAACTTCGAACAATTCACCCGTGCGGTGATGCTGGCCCAGAGCGAGTTCAGCGCCTTTCTCAAGGCCGATGACAACGAACGCAGCGAACTGCTGGAAAAGCTCACCGACACTGCCCTTTACACGCGCCTGGGCAAACGTGCATTCGACAAGGCCAAAGAGGCCAGAGAGGCGCACAAACTCCTGCTGGATCAGGCCGTCGGCGTCACCCCGCTGGAACCCGAGGCCCGCGCCGAACTGGATCAGCGCTTCGAGCAAGCCCAGCAGCAGTTGAAGAATCAGCAAGGCCAGCTCAAGCAACTTGAGCAGCAGCACAGCTGGCTCAAAACCCTGAGCGAGCTGCAAGAACAGCGACAGAGTGCAGCCGACCAGTTGCACCAGGCCCAAGCCCTGTGGGACAGCCAGGCCGAACAGCGCCAGACCTTGCACTTGCTGGAACACCTGGCGCCGCAACGCCATCAGTTTGCCCGGCTGGCCGAACTGGCTGAGCAACTGAGCCCGCTGGCCGAGCAAATCAGCGCCCATCTGCAGCAACAGACCGAGCTGAGCCAACGCCAGGCCCGCCTGCAAGCCGACCTGGAAAACGCCAAACAGGCGGCCTCCCTGGCGCAGGAACAGCAACGGGAGGCCGCGCCGCGTGTGCAGCAAGCCCATCTGGAGCAGGCCAACCTTGACCGTCTGACCCTGACCCTGAGCACCCAGCAAAGCCTCCAGCAACAGGCCGAGCAGGCCTGCAACGCCGGACAGCAGGCGCTTGATGCCCTGCTTGAGCGTCAGCAACAAGGCACCGAGCGCCTGGCACAGATTGCCACCCAGCTGGAAAGCAGCAGTGAACTGGCGCCCCTGGCCACTGCCTGGGACGCCTACCGTCCGCGCCTGCAAAAACTGGTTCTGCTGAGCAACAGCCTGACCAAAGGCCGCGAAGAACTGCCCGGGCTGGAGCTGCGCGCCCAAGAGGCAGCGCAGCAACTGAACGAACTGCGCAACAGCCTGGAAATCCTGTTTCAGGAAGCTGCGGCCGAGCCCCATGCGGTCAACGAACAGATCCACACCCTGGGCAGCCTGCTCAAGGACAACCGCCAGCAACAGCGCGCCTTTGAAGAGCTGCAACGCCTGAGCAACAGCCAGCAGACCCTCGATAGCCGCTTGCAGGCTCTACAGGCCAAACTGCAAACACTGCAAACCGAACGCGAAACCCTGATCGAGCAAGGCAACCAGACCAAAGCCCGTTTCGCGGCCGCCGAGCAGGCACTGGACGTGACCCGCAAACTGCTGGAACGCCAGCGCCTTGCGCGCAGTGCCAGTGTCGAAGAGTTGCGCGAACAACTGCAGGATGATCAGCCCTGCCCCGTATGCGGCAGCCACGAGCACCCGTATCACCAGCCCGAAACCTTGCTGCAAAGCCTGTCGCGCCAGGATGAGCTGGAAGAGCGCAACGCCCGCAAAGCGGTCGATGACCTCAAGCAGACACTGGATCAATTGCGCGATCAATTCAGCGCACTGAAAGCGCAGATCCAGGAGCTGCGTTTGCAGCACCAGCAGATCATTGAAGAACTGCAGGCGCTCGCACCGAGCCTTGAGGCCCACCCGCTCCATGAGCAGTGGCTAGCCCAGGAGCCGGGCAAGCGCGGGCACTGGCTGAGCCTGCGCCTCGATCAACTGCAACACAGCATTACCCAGGACGAACAACGCCAGAACGTACTGCTGGCGTTGCAAAAAGAGGCGGCGCATTTACAGCAACAAGTGCAGCGCTGCACCCAGGCCAGCCAGCTCGCCACACAGCAACTGGCCGAGCAGCAATTGCATCTGAATGCCGACAGCCAGCGCCTTGAAGAAGAGCTGAACGAATTTGCCAACCTGCTGAGTCCGGCCAGCCTGGATGCGTTGCGCGAAAATCCGTCCACCGGCTTTATGACCCTGGACCGGCAAGTGGCGGATCGGCTGGCTCAAATCGATCAACAGCGCGACGAACAGGCCGAGCAAGCGGAGCGCGCCAGCAGCATTGAACGCGAACACTACCTGCAGGCCAATCGCCGCAAGGCACTGGACGATCTGCAACGCAGCGTCAATGACCTGGGTGTCCAGCAACAGGCCAGCCAGCACAGCCTCAAGGCATTGCTCGGCGACCACCCCAGCGCCGGGCAGTGGCAACAGGCGCTGGAGCAAGCGGTTGAACAGGCCCGCACTGCCCAGACCCAGGCCGAGCAGGCCCTGCAAGCCACCGCCAACCAGTTGCTGCAACTGGCGGCCGAGCTCAAGGCCGGGCAAGAGCGCCAGCAAGCCCTGCAACAGGAACATGCCCAACTCGGCACCCTGCTGGGGCAATGGCGCGCCCAACACCCAGAACTTGACGATAGTCGCCTGCAGCAATTGTTGGCCTACGACGACAGTCAGGTGCGCGAACTGCGCCAGCAACTGCAACACAGCGAAAAAGCCGTCGAGCAAACCCGCGTCTTGCTGCAAGAACGCGAGCAGCGCCTGGCCCAGCATCAGGCGCAAGCCAACGGCAACCTTGACGCCGAAGCGCTCAACAACGCCCTTGTGGAACTGCACGCGCAGTTGAACGCCAGTGAACAGCAATGTGCCGAACTGCGCGCCCGCCAAAGCGAAGACCAACGCCGCCAGCAGGCCAACCAGGCACTGGCGCAACGCATCGCCCAGGCCTATGACCAATGGCAACGCTGGGCGCGGCTCAGTGAACTGATCGGTTCGGGCAGCGGCGATAAATTCCGTAAAATCGCCCAGGCCTACAACCTCGACCTGCTGGTGCACCATGCCAACGCACAGCTGCGCCAGTTGGTACGCCGCTACCGCCTCAAACGTGGCGGCAGCATGCTGGGCCTGCTGGTGATGGACACCGAGATGGGCGATGAATTGCGCTCGGTGCATTCACTGTCGGGGGGTGAAACCTTTCTGGTATCACTGGCCCTGGCCCTGGGTCTGGCGTCGATGGCCTCCAGCACCCTGAAAATCGAATCGCTGTTTATCGACGAAGGCTTTGGCAGCCTCGACCCTGAATCGCTGCAACTGGCCATGGACGCCCTGGACGGCCTGCAGGCCCAAGGGCGCAAGGTGGGGGTGATTTCCCATGTGCAGGAAATGCATGAACGTATTCCGGTACAGATTGAGGTGCGCCGCCAGGGTAATGGCCTGAGCACCGTGGAGGTGAAATGAGCCGCCACGTACTGTATTCGTTCCGCCGCTGCCCCTATGCCATGCGTGCGCGCATGGCCCTGGGCTACAGCGGAGTGCCGTTGTCGATTGTCGAAGTCAGCCTCAAGGCCAAGCCGGCCGAAATGCTCGCGGCCTCACCCAAGGGCACGGTGCCAGTGCTGGTCTGTGCCGATGGCCGGGTGATCGAGCAAAGCCTGGAGATTATGCAGTGGGCGCTGGCACAACATGACCCGGACCACTGGTTGCAAGCGGATCACATGGGGCTGATCGAAGCGAATGACAGCGTCTTCAAGGTGCTGCTGGATCGCTACAAATACGCCATTCGCTATCCGGAGCAGCCGATGGAGCATTACCGGGCCCGGGGGGTCGAGTATTTGCAAGGGCTTGAGCAGCGGCTTGAACGCCATCCCTTCCTTGCTGGCGAGGCGCTGAGTCTGGCCGATGTGGCCCTGGCGCCCTTTGTGCGGCAGTTTGCCCATGTCGATCGAGAATGGTTTGCGCAAGCGCCCTTGCCGCACTTGAATGCCTGGCTGGAGCGGTTTTTGGCATCGGAGTTGTTTGCTTCGGTGATGGCCAAAAGCCCCTCACCCCAACCCTCTCCCATAAGGCTTAAGCAGCCTGGCCCATAACCTGTAGCCGCTGCCGAGGCACGAGGCTGCGATCGAGGACGCAGTCCTCGTCAATCCAGTTACTGGGTTGTTTCTGAAACAACCCATTGACAGAATCTACGACGGCTTCGCCCTCGATCGCAGCCTCGTGCCTCGGCAGCGGCTACAAACCTTTTGCGATCACTCAACCCCGGGTTTTATGATCCAGGGCCGCATAGAAATTGGCGCTTTGTTGCAGGTATTTCTGGGTGTAAGCCGTGGATTTTTTGTCACTGAGCACCGTCGCTGCACTGGCAGGCAGGGCCACGGTGGCAGAGATGGCGGAAGCCGCAATAACAGAGAAAAGATTGAAGTTCATGGCACCCTCGACGATTCAGTTGGCTTGCTTGCCTTTTCAGGCCGTGAAACCAACTTAACGCCAAGGGCCCTGGTGCAGAAATTCATTGCAGCACTAGCGTCTATCAGTGCGATTGATACAAGGCTGCACGCCCAGGATTACGGGCGGTTGATAAACTTCACATCAGACGGCGCATCCATCGCCAGGGTTTGTACGGTCTTGCCCAGCTTGCCGGTCGCAGGGTCGCGCTCCAGCACCACAATGGCATTGCTCATCTGGTTGGCAATCAGCAAAAACTTGCCGTTGGGGCTCAGGGCAAACTCCCGCGGGTGATCGCCATCCACCGAGCGGCGCTGGATTTCAGTCAGCTCGCCATTCTCCGGATTGATCGCAAACACCAGGATTTCATTGGCCTTGCCACGGTTGCTGACGTACAGGAACTTGCCGTCCTGTGACGCATGCAAGGCACCGGCCGCACGGTTCTGCGCCGGCTTGCCCTTGGCCAGCTCCAGCGCCTGGCGCTGCTTGAGGCGACCATTGTCATAGTCGAACACAAACACCTGAGCGCTCATTTCAGTGGTCAGGTAAGCGTGCTTGCCATCCCTGGAAAACAACAGGTGACGTGGACCGCTGCCTGCCGGCAATTCAACAAATGCCGGGTCGGCCACCACCAGCGGATGCTCCGGGTTGGCGGCCGGGTCGTAGCGGTAGACAAACACCTTGTCCGCGCCCAGATCACTGGCGTAGACAAACTTGCCGTCAGGCGATGACACCACCGAATGCACATGGGCCGACATCTGCCGCTCAGGGTTGACCAGGCTGGCCGGGTGGCTGCTCATCTGCGTCACGGGCTGCAACTGACCTTCGGCATTGATTGGCAACACCGCCAGGCTGCCCCCAGGGTCAGCATGAACGCCGTAGTTGGCGACAAACAGATAACGCTCGTCTGCGCTCAGGCTGGAGTGGGTCGGCTCTTCACCCAGGGTCTTGACCTGGTTGATCAGGGTCAGCGCGTTGGTTTTCGGGTCAATCGCCACGCTACTGGCGCGCCCGACAACATCGGCCTGGCCCTGGCCGTTTTCATTGACCACAAACAGACGGGTCTGGTCTTTGGACAGGGTCAGCCACGACGGGTTGGCAGCCTTGAACACTTGCAGCGGCTCAGGGGTGATACGCCCCTTGCTACTGTCAAACTGCAGGCGGTAGATGCCCTGGCTTTTGCCCTGGGTATAGGAACCCACCAACAGCTCGACTTCATCGCGAGTCTCGGCCTGGGCCGACATCGCCCCCACGCTCAGCGCCATCAGCATGGGCAGGGTTTTAAACTTCATCTGCGACCTCGGCTTCATCGTCGTCGTTGTTTGCGCTCAGGGCGCTGAGGCAAACCAGGCGATGCTCGCCCGAGTCACCGGTGAGGGTCCAGCTTTGCAAACCCTGGTCAAATACCGCCGCGTCGATCTGCGCCGCGGTGAAGTGCCAGCGTTTTTCCGCGCGCCCGTCCATGCACTTGATGAGCAACTGCACATCGTCCAGAGAAAAATCCCAGGCATGCAGCCCGTCAATCACCAGCATATCGCTGGTTTCAAGGGCTGTGCGCAAGGTCTGGTTTGAATCGCTCATTGATCAATCACCTGTTGGAAAGGCGTAATGATAGGTCAATTGCGCCTGGAACCCACGTACCCGATGCGTTATCAGGGCTGTTTGGGCAAAAAGTGCTCCTTGAACAACTCCTCGGTGATTTTTCCGTAATACACCTCGGGCACTTTCTGACCGGGCCCGGCCTTGGCCTCCAGGCTTTTTTTGCTGTCCATGCGCTGCTCGGGCAGCTTGAAGTGGGCCGCTCTGGGGTGGTTGTCACCGCCAATCGCCTGGGCATAGTGCACATGCGCGTACCAGAGCACCTGGCCGGCACGATCCTGCACTTCATACTCCTGCACGAAGTCCTGCCGCTCACCGGTCATGGCGATACGCTGATTGATTTTCACCAGCTGCACCTCCCCCAGATCCAGCAAAAAACCCACATTGCGCGAGCTCGGCGGCAATGACCGCAAGATCTTCAGCCCCTCGCTGCGTAACAGGGTTGCTGCGCTTTCAAGACGGGCAATCAAGGCCTCGGGCGTGCCGGGCACGGGTGCGCCCACTGGCAGCAGGTCAGGATGCAAGGCCTTGATTTCAGCCACCAGCCGATCCAGGTTATGGGCAAAACGATCCAGAGTGCCATAGAGCTCTGGCGCAAACTGTGTGCGCTTGACGCGGCTTTTTACTCGATGGATTTCACCACTGACCTGCTTTAACAGGGTGGCCGCCTGGGCCCTGACCGTCCCGTAGGGTCGTACCAGCGCCACCTGGGGGGTCTGCAGCTCGACCCATTGACCCGCAGCCATCTGTTTATAGGCGGTCAGAACATTCGTCGATATCCCGCCCGGTGGCTGCGCCGCAGGCCGTTCACCGATATCGACAATCTCGGGCTCGCCCTGGGCATGGCTGGCCCTGACGGTGCCGATCAGCAGCCCCTTGTTGCGCGTGCGCACAATTTTGCGCCTGGCCTGAGGCACACGGGAAGGCCCAGGCTGCGCCGGGAGCCATTCTTGCAGGGCCCTGGCCTGCTCCAGCTGCATGGCCTCGGCCCGGGAGTCCAGCGCCTTGATAACTGTTTTAACATTATCCACATGGCGTTGATCCAGTTGTATACCGGGTCGCGCCAGGAAAAGGCTCAACGCCTCTTCAGCCGCGGCATAGTGCTCGCGCACATCATTGAGGATTTCAAGGCGTTCGCTGTGGCTGAACAAGGTTTCGTCTTCAAGTTCGGACTGGTTTTTAGCCTTGAAATACAGCGGCCCGACAATCTCATCCACTGCGCGCCGGTCTTCCCCCGCCGGCTCCAGCGGTACAAGATCGCGCAGCACCACCAGCTGATGGGATCTGCACAGCACATCGGAGCGGTAACGGGTTACGGTCTGCCCCTCAATCTCAACCTCATAGCGGATATGACGTCTTCGCGCGTCCAGCGCCTCCCTGAAACCCGACTTGGGCACCCCGCGCAGCTTCTCCAGATAAGCCTGCATGGCCTGGAAGTCTTTAACGGCGCCCTCCAGCTGTTGGAAAATCTTCAGGCAATCCGCCCGATACCCCACCGTTTTGAACAGCGCGGCATCCACCACCTGCGTCTCGTCCCGGAACACCTCCGGGTGCATCTCTTGCAAAGAGCGGCAGATAGTCACCCTTGAATCAAACAGATGCGCCGTCAGAAGGATCATGTTCTTGTAACTCTGCGACAGAATGACATGGTCATTGTCTTCCGCCAGCAGTGCATGTTTTTGCAGCAGCTGATCCAGTACGGCAACATACTGCGGTTGCTGTTGCTCAATCACCCTGATGCAGCGCTCCAGCGCCTGGATGCACGCTGCCGGCGGGGCACCCTGGGCATCGAGTTGCTCATAGGCCCGGGTAGCTTCATCCATTTCGGCTTGCAGGGCCGGTACTCGCTCGTTGTACTGGGCCATTTTTGTGCGCAACTCATTGATGCGCTTGATACGGGCCCCTCCTCTGGGCAAAGGCTCGGGTACATCGCCTCCTCCGCGCAGCCCCGCCATCCGGGAGAATCGCCAGACCCCTGCGTCATCACCGGTGATGCGCGGGCCTTTATCCGAGGGATCACGGGGATTGACCAGAAACACCCCATCAGAATCAATCCCGACTTGATAGGGAAAGTCCTCAACAAGGGCATGCCATTTGCCGTCCAGTGCGTACAAGCCCTTATAGACCCCCTCCCTTACATAGCTATTTTGCGTGTCGGACCATTGACCGCGATTTCGGTCAAGCCACTCCAGGTGCGAAGGTTTGAAATGCTCCCAACGGTCACTGAACCAGGCAAAATCCAGTTGGGTTTTATAATTGCCCACGGGCACCGTCGGCAGGAAAGTCACCCCCTCCCTGATTTCGCCAGCATTCACCGGCCCGGTGTCAGGGGCAATGCGTCGTTGCGTAAACTCGGCGGGCAGCAGCACATCATCGGGTCGGGCCACTCTGCCCGTCAGCTGCACCTGCTCAGGCCGCAGATACAACAGGGCCAGCCCGATATTGAACAGCAGATCAATCAGCGCCGGCGCCCTGGAGGTCGAGTCCGGGTTGCGCAGGCTTTGCAGATCACTTTGCAACGCCAGCACGGTCATCACCACCGCGTTAAGCGCATGCAGCGCCCACGGCAATTTGAGCATGGGCACCAGGGTATTGAACAACAGCCATCCCCCCTGGATCAGTGATGCCCAGCGCCGTTTGCTGTTGGAGACGGTTTGCCGGTCGGCCAGCTCGCTCAGGGCCAGGGCCATCTCGGTATACAAGGTATGCCCAAAGTCGTCCTTGAGGGCAAAGTCGCTTATCAGGGCCGGACGGGATGAAGGGGGCACGGGAAATTCATCAAACACCCATGACGGTGCCTGGTGGACCCGTTGAAAGCCACCGTTCTCATAAATACGCCGGGCACCGCCGGGCAGCCAGTCAAGCACACTCTGCTGCAGCGGGCCCGACGCCACAATGGCGGCCCCGAGTGCGGCCCAGGACGGATACTCCACCAGCGCGTCTTCATACAAGGGCCGGTAGAGCACATGGGGCCCCGCCGATACCTGTTGCGGGCCGATCACAAACATATTGCGCACCACATCCGGCCGCGCCGTGGGCGCCGTCATAAAAGCCAGCGGTCGGATCACCACCACCTGCCCCGGCATCCTGCGCAACGCAGGGTCGAGCATCATCAAGCCCTTTACGCAGTGATAACCGCGCTCGGTGAAGTTGCCGCGCTTGCGGATTTTGCATTCCAGGGCCAGCAAGGGTAAGTGCACCCGCAGCTCATCGATAAACAAGCGTTCCCGCTCCCGGGCATGCTCGGGGTTATCCAGCAGGCAGCGCCTGATCCATTGCGGGTAGGTCTGGCCAATATCGACTGACTGGATCAGCCGCCGCACGTAGTCCGGGGTCATCCACCAGTCCTGGATCAACTGGCCCCTGGCATGGGTGATGCGCTGGGGGCGGCTCATTGCGCCCCTGAGATTTTGCACGGCCAGTTCGGTCAGGGTCAGGGTGTAAGGGTTGAGGGTGCCAGCAGTGCCCTCTCCTCCCGGCCCCACCGGGTTGATAAATGTCAGCAGCAGCTCGTCAGGGTTATAACCCGGTGCCTGTGGCTGGTCCCGGTCCATCTGCCGACGCAAGGCATTGGCCGTATAATCGTGCAGGCTGGGGATATCGTCGTTAAAACGACGGCCATTGGCCTGCTGATTGGCACTGGCCAGGGCCGTCAGATGGCTGCGATAAGCGAAACGATCCGCTATAGATGCCTGCCGCAGCCACTCGGGCAGTCCGGCGTGGAGGCTGGACAAATCCCGCGGATCGAGCTGTTCTGTGGCGCTGAATACGGCCGCGGTATCGGTAATATCCAGCACCTGAATCTCCAGGGCCTCTGCACTCATCGGCGGCTCGGGCGCCATGATTGCATCCAGATGACGCTCAAGCAGGCACAGGGCCTGAGCCTGCACCAGGTTGCCTTCAGGCTCATAAAGTACGCGGGTGACAGAGTCCAGTTCAAAGCGCGCGGCCATATCGCTGCCCCAGCTTTGGGTAAAGCGGCTGATGGACGCATAAGCCTGAATGCTGCCGTCCACCTTGCAGTGGAAAACGCCATTTTCCCCACTCAGCGGATGCACAATCAGCACATCCGGGGTCAGCACCTCCCAGGACTTGCCCCCGGCCACAATCTTCGCGGCCACACTGTAGGTCCGGGTCGTGCTGTCAAGGCCAGGCAAAGCGTGCCGATCGAGGCGGTCGGGGTAACGGAACACCGCGCGCAGTACCCCGCGCTGCCGGGCACTCAGGTTTAGCTTGGTCTCGGCAGTGGCCAGCAACTGCTCCTGGATGATCCGCGACAACCAGATCAGACGGCTCGGCCCGGCCTCGGCGGGTTGATTCCAGTACCCCAGCAGCGCTTTTTGCAGCGCCACACGCCAGCCCTGCACCACAGTGCGCATCAGTGGCACGACCCGGCTTATGGGCTGGATCTGGCTCAGTTGAGAATGGGCGGTTCTCACGCCAATAAAACACTCGTCGTCCGAATAGTAGTCGTAGTTCAGCGGTTGCTGGCTGGCGATATGTTCTAGCAGCACATTACTCAGCAGCCGATAGCCGGGCTGCTCAAGGGCAGTACCGTCCGGGGCCACCGTTTGCACCAGCCAGGTGTGAAAGATATCGAAGACCTGGGGCGCAAACGCCGCATTCAGTTGCTCAAGTAACAACTGGCGCACCACAACCCGCAGATTGGGGCGCAAGGCAAACTGACTGGCCACGACCTCCTGGACCAACCGGGCGTCGATAATGGGGGGAAAAGGTAAAGCGGCTGTATTCACGTGGGTATCCTTCACTGTTGGCTCAAGGCAACAGTTAAAGGAATCGGTGGGGGTAGCGTGGGGTAGCGGGTTAGTGCAGGGTCGTTGAAAACCGCAATTGAAATTCGCAACCATCCACAACCTGTAGCCGCTGAGGAGCGGAGCGAGGCTGCGATCGGCGGCGGCGCCGTCGTGAAATCAGGCACTGCGGCGTG